>JBILXQ010000035.1:0-13029 GCA_044378375.1 Planctomycetota bacterium | reverse complement strand
GAAACGGTGGGCGAGTGCGAGGTGGTCCCGTTACCGGGCAAAGTGCGCCCGCGCTTGTCGCCGACTGCGATTGCGGTGGGGGACTACTTCCTCGACCACCACCACGCCAAGGCACACCTGCCGCCCGACCGGCGTTTGGTGGAAGACTATCCCAAGAACGCGCCTTTCCAGATCCCGTATGGCGCGCTGGTGTCACGCACACATGACGGTCTGGTGTGTGCCGAGAAGACGATTGGTTCGACGCACATCGCCAATGGTTGCACGCGTTTGCAACCGGTTGTCATGCAAATCGGACAAGCGGCCGGCATGGCGGCCGCGCTGTGTGCTCAGGCGCGTTGCGAACCGCGTGAGTTGCACCCCACGCGCTTGCAAGAGGCCTTGGTGCGCGAAGGCTCGATGCTCATGCCGTTCCGCGATGTGGGTTGCGAGGATCCGCGCTTTGAAGCCGAGCAACTGGCCTACGCACGCGGAACGCACGCCTTCGACGAAGCGACGCCCCTCGTTCGTTGAGTGCTGGCGCTAGCGCCGTTGGCGCGGGTCTTCGCGTTCGAACTCGCGCTTTTCCAGCAACTTCGGGTCGAGCTTGGCCAAGGCTGCTTGCAGCTTGGCGAGTTGCTCGGCTTGTTCGGGCACAGCGAGCTTGGCTTGGAGCTGCTTGGCCGTGTCGGCCGGGGTGATGTTCAAGCCATCGGGGGATGCAGCACTTTTGGGGGCGCGCTCAAAGCACTGGATCAGGGCGTCAAGTGAACCTGACAGGTCGCCTCGCTCCAGCAAGGTGCGGGCGCGGCCAGCAAGTGCTAGAGCACAGTAGTGCGCTGCCTCGCTAGCTCCATCCGGCTGTGCCGCGCTCCACCCTTCATACAGGGCGATTCCGCGAGCATAGGCTGCGAGAGCCTCGTCCAGGCGAGCTTCGCGCCGGTAGTGTTCGGCAGCAACCAGTTCTGCATAGCCGGCGAACCACTGCACTTGTGGCGCAGCCTCCGGCTTTTGGAGCCGAGCCGCGTAGTTGGCTTCCAAAGCAGCGGGGCCACCATCATGCAAGAGGCGCGCACGCAAGCGTTCGTGTGCCTGCGGCGAGGCCGGATAGCGCGCCAGCACATCGTCCAGAATTGCGTTGGCGCGCGGTGTGCCGCCGAGCCAACGCAAAAAGTCGTGGATAGCCAACAACTGCTCTACGGTGGCGAGACGATTCTTGGCAATCAGCGCAGCGGCGGCATTCACATCCGCCAACCACGCACTCGGCCATTGCTCGCGCTTGCGATAGGCCTCGCGGATCGCCTCTTGGCGCGCGGCTGCAAAGAGGGTGACCACCCGCAGTGCCGTGCGCTCATGCACGGTGGCCTGTGTCTCGCTGTCGCGCAACATGCCGCCCTCGATCGCGGCGACGGCTTCGTTGCGCGCTACTTTGCGCTCTCCGCGCCAATCCGCGACGGCTGCCTTCACCGCAGCCAAGCGCCAACCTGCAGCGCCCAACTCCGCGGCGCGTTGCGCTGCGCTGGCAGCATCGGCCACCAGCAACGGACCGTAGCGCGGATCATTGGTCGCGGCCTCGGCGCGCTCCAACAACGCCTCTGCCAAGGACAGCTGTTGATCGGCGTTGGTCGGCTGGCCTTCGGCGGCCATCGCGCGGCGCTCCAGCGTGGCTTCTACTGGACCACCACCCGCAGCACGCGTCTGCGAGGCGTACTCGATCTCGGTAAAGCGCCGCAGGTCCAGCAAGGACGAGCTCTTGGTCAAGCCGTCTTGCACCGTGGTCAAGGTGGAGGCGCGCGGGTACTTGGCTGACAAGCGCTTGGCGGCGGCGACCAGTTGTGCGCGCTCGTCCTCGGCGAGCGGCTGCTTCAACACCTCGGCGATGAGGTCGACCGCGCCTTCGGTTTCGGCTGTAGCCAACACGCGCCGCGCCGCGCGCGCGAGCTCGACATCGAGCCCGAACAACGCCAAGCGCAACAAGTCGTTCTGGTCCGTGCTCTTCTGCGCACCGACCAGTTCGATCAAGCGGCGGCGCTCAACTGGCTTGGCGCTCAGATACTCGATCTCCAGCAGCTGGCGATCACGCGCATCGGGGCTGGTCATGCGCTGGTCGGTGGGCAGATCGAGCGGCAGGTCCTTGCCAGGCGGCAAGTGCGCGATGCCTTTGACAAGTGCGGTTGACACGGTCTGCGTGTCCCAAGCGAAGTACACGTCGTAGATCGGCTTGGTCTCCAGATCGAGCGCAATGTGCCGCGGTGAGACGCGGATGCCATCGAAGTAGCGGTCGTACAACTCGCGCTCGACTTGGATGTGCTCGCTGCAGGTCACCGAACCCAGACGCGGGCACACGATGCGCTTGCCGGTTTCATCATAGTCGCGCGGCGTGTGGCGATAGACAGAGGCGATGACACACACATAGCTCTCAAAGAACTTCGCTGTTTCCGCTTCGCGATAGCGCACACCAGCCCAGTGTTCGCTGGCGATCTCGCCATCCATGTTGACCGCCACCATGACGGGCTTGCCGGTCGCCTTGGAGACGCGCAACGCATCCTCAAAGCTGCGCTGCCATTGGATGAGCACCGGCTTCTTCCAACCCTCTTCGGTGGCCGCAGGCCACATGTCTGGTTCGGTCAAGCCTTGCCCGAGTTGGGCCGGTGAGCCGTGCTTGAACGCATCCTTGGACGGTGCCGCACCCTGTGCGTCGAGCGCAGGCGCAATCAAACCGAGGAGCAGGGCCGATAAACCGAGGAGGTGTGCAGTGGGCTTCACGATGGGGCGTGTGGGGGTGCGTGGGACGCGCAACCGCAGGCTAGTCTACCTACCCCAGCCGGTTACAAGCACCCGCCGGTCACTCTCTGCGCCGCGATAGCAACACAACGGTCAGCTGGGACGGCAAACCGCGCGTTTCCAAGCGCGCGAGCGCACACATCTGGTCGACGGTTGCCAACGAGCCCAAGTCAATCAACTTGGTCGGCAGCACCAACAGCACATCCGGCGGCAGCTCGCCGGCGTCGCCGAACGACGACAACTGATCACCGATGGTGCGCAAAGTCGCGTCGACCCGTTGCACCTCGACGACATCGCGACGCGCGTCCTGCATCTGGGCGCGCACCAATCCTTCCCCGTCGATGACGCACGCGGGCTCGCGCTCGACGGGGATCAGCCCCAACCAACGCTCACGGCGTGTCGCGTGCGCCACGCGCAGCCAACCTTGGCCCAGGTCATGGACTTGGTTCGGCTCGACACGCAATGCGCGCGCAGCGATCGCACGCCGCTCGTTGTCATCGACGCTGCGGCGCGCTCCTTCCATCTGACTGGCACCGCGAGCTGTGGCGCGTGCGATGCGCGCGCGTGCGTCCACTTCGACGAGCACTTCGATCGAAGCGGGATCCGCGCCCATGCGCGCCACTGATTCAAAGGCTTGGCGGCGCAGCGCATCCAGTTCGGCTTCGCCTGGATCCACGGTCGAGCGTTCGACCACATCTTGCACCACGCCCATCGCTGCACCGATGGCAGAGATGACTTCGGCATCGGGCGCGATGGTGTGATCGAGCTTCGCACGCAGTGACAAGTGCGGCACGATCGCTTCTGCGCCACCGCCTCCACCGACCAGAGTGAGGCGCTCGCCTTTGGCACTAGCCACAAGTTCCTTGACCACCGGCAGCACACGATCGGTCGCGGCATCCAAGACACGACGCGCAGCATCGCTGGCAGACAGGCCCAACTCGCGTCCGAAGATGCTCCATGCGCTTTCACACGCCGTCGCATCGCCCTTTGATCGAGCGCGCGCATAGCCCAGCACATTGGCGGCACCGGTGGGGGTGAGCGCGATCTCAGGCTGCGCAGCACCTGGGTTGCGCAAGGCGACATGGTCCTCGCGATCGCCCTTGCGCGGCGAAAAGCGCACCAATTGGCGTTGCGCATCCGCCGGCGAGAAAGCCTCGTACGCCAGACCCGCGATGTGCGCGCTGCGCGGTCCTACGGCGGTGATGCGCTTGCCGCCACAGCGAATCATGGAACCACCCGCCACGCCCACCGTGCGCACATCGATTGTGCGCACATACAGACGCGCGCCACCAATGCGAGCTTGCGCCAGTTGCGGGCGTCCACGCCGCACCAAGCACAGATCGCTAGACGTGCCGCCTACTTCGACGAAGATGCCGTCGCTGACTTTGGCATAGAGGATCGCAGCGGCTACACCCGCAGCGGGACCTGACAACATGGTCAAGATCGGCCGCGTGCGCATCGTGGCTAGATCCATGATGCCGCCATCGCTGCGCACCACCATCAGGGGCGCGGCGACACCCGACTCCTTCACCGCGCGCTCGGTCATGTCGGCTGTTTCGAGCATCTTGGGCAACATGCAGGCGTTGATCGCCGCCGTGCGTGTGCGCGTACGCAACCCAAAGATCTGCGAGAGCTCACTGCCAGCCGTAGCACACAGCCCACGCGCACGCGCACGCTCGACCACTTGCTGTTCGTTCGCGGGATCTTCGATCCCGAAGCTCTGGCTGGCGACGATGACTTGCGCGCCTTGCTGAACCAACTCATCGAGAGCGCGTTCGATGCGCTCGGTCGTCAAGGGCTCGTCGAGGTCCACAAAACGCATGTGCGTTTGCAGGTGCACACCTTCCGCGATCTCGACGGCACCCAAGTCCATCTCGCGCTTGGCGCGCGCTTTGGTCGCGCCCCGTGCCATGGCGAGGATGCCTACCGGTGCGACATCGCCCTCGAGCAACGCGTTGGTGGCTTGCGTCGTGCCATGCGCCACTAACACTACTTCGTCGGGCGTGATGCCGGTCTCACGCAGCAACAACAAGAGAGAATCGACGACACCACGCGCGACTCCCTCGTGTGCCGTGTGGGTTGTGGGCACCAGCACTTTGCCCAACAACTGGTGCGTGGTTGCTTCCAACGCTACGGCATGGGTGAAGGTGCCACCTACATCGATCCCTACTTTGACGCGGCGTGACGGGTTCATCGCTCAAGCCATGTAGTAGATCGCACCGGCGATCAGGCCAGCGAAGGCGAGTGCCCACGCGTAGGGGAGTGTGCGCGCCAACAGCGTGTGCACATCGACTTTGAGCTCTGCAGCCAGCCACGCGTTCTGTGTGTTGGTGGGATCGCAGATGCCTTGTACTTGGCCGACAGAGATCAGCATGGCGGTGATGGCCGCAGCAGGCAGTTGACCGCTGGTGGCCAACACGCCTGCTACGCCGTAGCCCAAGCCCCATGTGTTGAGCGGGCCGCGCCACAGTGCCAAAGGCGCAGCCAAGCCAAAGAGCAGCACATAGGCCAGCGGGCTGGTGGGTGTGACGGCTTCCACCAACGGAAGGAGCGCTGTTTGAATGGGCCAAGCAGCGGAACCGCTCGGGCCTTTGACCGCGACCACCAACATGCCGATGCCGATCATCAACACTACGGCAGCCATGCTGGCTTGCGCGCCGCTGATCATGCTTTGGATCAAGAGACGCAGCGAGCCCGGCCGCGCTGTGGAGAGCGAAGCGTAGGCGATGCCCACGACGAAGGCCGCAGGTGCGGGCAGGCGTGCCACCAACACCAACAGCAAGGGCACCAATGGTGCAGCAAAGGCCCACGGGCGAATCGCGGCACTGTCGAGCTTCCAGCGCGGTGCACGCCGCACCAAGTCGCCCAGCATCAGCAACACGCTGGCGGCCAGCACGATCCACAAGCTCGGAACCGCCCAAGCACGCCACTCGCCCATACGCGGGCTAGCCCAAGCCAAGGCCCCGAGTACGAATGCAGCACCACCAACGACCAAGAGCGTGGATCGTGAGGCGATGCGAATCAGGCGCGCACGCGCCAACTCGACCACGATGAACAACAGCGCAGCGACGAAGGTCAGCGCGAACGCTGTCAAGGCGAATTGCTCGACGGTCTCGCGCGGGACCTTGAGCACGGTCTCATGCACGACCCAGTTGCCCGGGTTCAGCAATCCGCCCAAGCTGATGCCAAAGAGCAGGATGCCGCCGGCGACTGCGCCTTCGATGCCCAAGGTCGCCAGCAACGGCAGCACGATCATCGCCACCAACACAATTGCACCCAAGCCGCCAATGGTGGTGAACAAGAGTGCGATCAGTGCGATCGCCAGCACGGACACGACCAGTGGGTCTTCGCCGAAGAGCTCGGCACCGGACTTGACGATGCGTTCCGCCACACCGCTCTTGTGCAGGAGGAAGCTCAAGCTGCCACCAAGCAGCGACACGATCATCGCTTCGGCCAACAGAGTGGAGCCTTGCTGCATCACGACGCCGAGTGCTTGCGCAGCGCCGAGGTCCGTGTCGAACGCGGCCGCTGTCAACGCAATGGCGGCCGCGAGCACCGGCAGCGCCAGCAACGCGGGGACCACGCGCGTCACCATCGCTGCGGCCGCGAGTACGAACAGCAACAACACCACCAAGGCCAGCCAGGTTCCGGCTTCCATCAGCGGCAGTGTCCTTCGGGAGGGAGGGCAGCGGGACTCATCGCGAGCGGCCGGATTGTAGGGGCGCGCAGCGGTCCTGCCCACCCTCAAGGTGTGATGCGTAGCACCGGCCGCAGCCCCAGGTCATTGCCGCGGTGTGACACGATGGCATTCATGCTCAACGCAGACCGTGCGTAGAGGGCTCCATAGCCGTAGCTCCCGCCCCGGAACACGCGGCCTAGCGTGGGATTGGGTGACTCACGCAGCCCATCTCCATCGCGTGGCAGCACATCGAGCTCTCGCACGCAGGCGCACCATTCCCACAGGTTGCCAGCCATGTCATGCAAGCCCCACGGATTGGCGCGATACGCACCTACAGGGGCGAGCTTGGGTTGCTTGGGGTCCTCGGCAAAGTCACTGATATTGGCATGGCCAATCATCGAGCTCGGGTCTTCGCCGGTCCACCACGGGGTCTTCGAGCCTGCGCGCATGGCGTACTCGTGTTGCGCAAGTGTCGGGAACCAAGCCCATCCGAGCAATCGTCCCAAGTAGTCGCGACAGTCTTCCCAGTTGTGTTCGCCGCTGGGGAGGAGTCCATCCGTATCAGGAGCAGGCTGTGCGTAGATGCGGTTCCATTGTGCTCGGGTCACCTCATACTTGGAGATGAAGTAGGGGTGCAGGTTGACCCGCGGTGTGTGTTCGGCTTGCAGCTTGTAGTCGGCGCCGGTCTCATCTTCGACGGGCACGCGACCGCCCGGCAGCAGCACAAACACGAGCCCGGATTCGGGCGTGAGGAGCAGTTGGCCGTTGGCAGCGCGGCTAGGTGCGCTGCCGCTCTGCACATGCGCGAACTCGTGCAGCCCCGTGGCTGGGTTCTCACCAAGCGGCAGTAGGCCTAGCTGTGGTCCGAGTCGGCCAGTGGGCCAGACTTGGTCGCGGTAGCGCGGGTTGGTCTCGATAGCGGCCAACGCAGAGGCCCACGCCGCTTGAGCCGCGTGCGTGGTGATCGACTGCTCGGCAGCTGCAAGGTCGCGCGACAACAGTTCTAGCTGCGCGATAAGTTGCACAAGGTCCTGCTCTTCCAGGGCACCGCGTGCATCGACCGGCGGTTTCTCACCCGCACGCACACGCTCCAAGCGTTCGCGTACAGCGGCTAGGCCTGGCAGCGCTCGGATGCCCGCCGACAAGTTCTCTTGACGGCCATGCACGAGCAACTTGGCATTCTCTAGCCACCATTGGTACGCCGGTTGGCTTAGAGTGGCGATGATCTCCACGGTGCGCGCCGCGCTACGGAAGCGCTGCAAGTCATCTTGCAAACCGCGCAGTTTCACCTCGTCCTCAAGTTTCAAGGCTCGCAAGGCTTCATCACGCAAGCGCAGCGCTTCAGCTGCGTGTTGATCGGCAATCTGACGCGATTCGTCGAGCTCTCGGTTGCGTATCTTGAGTTCCTTGTTCGCAACATTCGCCTGATGCGCAAGCTGCGTGGCGACGATGGCACCTACAGCTAGGGACAGCACCACGCCGCTGATGGCCGTGGCCAAGCCGCGATTGCGCGCAATCCACTTGCGCGCCTCGGCCCAAGCGCCCGTTTCATAGGCGCGCACCACACGACCCTCGAGCCACGCACGCAAGTCGTTGCTGAGTTCGTGCATGTTGCTGTACCGCGCCGCTGGATCGCGTTGCATAGCCTTGTCGGCGATGGCGATCAGTTCGGCCGGGGCTTGCGGCGCGAGTTCGTGCAGCGGCTTGGGAGGGCCAGCACGCACAGCCTCCAGCACTTGGCGCAAAGGAACGCGCGCACCCGGCTCCAAGTACGGAATGCGCCCCGAGAGTAGCTGGTACAGCATGGCGCCGACCGCATACACATCGCTCTGCGGGCCGATGGCCGTAGGCTCACCGCGTGCTTGTTCCGGCGACATGTAGGCGGGGGTACCCACCACATCGCCTTGAATGGTGATCAGAGGTGATTCGGGGTGGAGTTCACGCAAGTCCTTGCCGTCGGTCTGCACATCGGGAGTGCCTTGGGATGCGTCGCTAGCGCCGTACACGCGAGCCAGGCCCCAATCCATGACATAGACCTCACCGTAGGCTCCAACCATCACATTGGTGGGCTTGAGGTCGCGGTGCACAACACCCTTGTCATGGGCGTAGGTCACTGCATCACAGACTTTGAGCAACACATGCAATGCACGGGTGGTCGTCCACTCGTGTGCTTGGTCTTGCACATGCTTGAAGATCGTGTGCAAGTCTTCACCATTGACGAGTCGCATAGTGAAGTACACGCGACCAGACCCATCGAGACCCAATTCATGGACAGGAACGATGCCCGGATGCTCAAGCTGGGCTGTGATTTGCGCCTCTTCTAAGAAGCGACCAAGAGTCCGCCGATCTACGGCTGGCGTGTCACTTTCTTTTGACGCATCTTCACGCCCAAGAATGACCTTCATAGCCAAGGTGCGGCGCAAATCGTCGTCGCGTACCCGCACCACGGCACCCATTCCGCCACGCCCTATTTCACCCAGCAAGGTGTAGCGCGGTGCTGTTCCGGTGCGCTGCTTCAAGCGTTGCAGCAAGGCCGAGCCGGGCAATTGGCCCTCGGTTTCCTCGTGCAGCCCTTCCTGCAGTCGCTGCACGGCCATCGAGAGTGAACCGCTGCCAGCCAACTGCTGAAAGACAGAGTTCCACTGCTTCCACTCTTGGTCCAAGTGTCGAAAGGCAGCAGCGTGTTGTGGATGAGCCGTACACAGCGCCTCGAACTCTTGAGGAGTGCCTCGCTCGGCTATGTGGCGTGCATACAAGGCTTGTGCTTCGGCAACTATGTGTGAGTCGTCACTCATGCCTGCATGGTATCGAATGGGGCCCAAGGAGGCAGCCAACAGGTCACGCCTGCGTATGTTCAATGCGAATAGTCGAACATTCCGACACTCCGAGTCAGTGCCGTTCCACGACCGCATCCTGCCGAGTGCGCTGCCGGTGACTGTATTCGTATGGCTTCTGCAATCCCGGCGCGGTCGGATTCACGAACGCGGTTGGGGTGCTGTGGAATTGAGCGCGGCCAACGTGTGCGCGTGCTGCGTGACCTCTTCCGCCAAGGCGCGGAAGTCGATCGCGGCGCGCGAGCGCGTATCCAACGCCTGAACCGGTACGCCCAACGCGGCGGCTTCGCGCAGGCGCACGCTGGTCGAGATGGCGGTGTCGAACAGCAGCTCGCCGAACTGGGCGTGGATGCCAACCAAGAGCTCGCGTGCAATGCGCGAGCGCTTGTCAAATAAAGTTGCCACGGCGCGCAGGCTGAAGGGGCGATCCAAGTGGGCCGCCGTCTCCGCCAGCAAGGTGCGCGCCTTGAGCGCGCCCTGCAACGCGAAGGCACCCGTTTCGATCACCAGTACGGCGGTGTCGGCCGCGCGCAAGGCCGAGAGTGCCAAAACACCTTCCGTGCGCGGCGGGCAGTCGAGCACACAGTAGTCATAGTCCGCGCGCACACTGTCCAGTGCTTTGGACAGGCGCTCCTGCGGGCGCAGGGTGCGCATGGCGATCTCTTCGTATTCGCCCAAACGCGCAGTGGCGGGCGCCAGCATCACACCACCGGGTGCGGTACGCAGCACGCGTTCGATGGGCAGCTCATCCGCCAGCACCTCGATCATCGTCGGCTCGCGTTCCACCGCGCAGCCCAAGGCCATCGTCGCGTGAGCTTGCGGATCCAAGTCGACCAACAGCACGCGCTCGCCGCGCGCGGCCAATGCTCCCGCAAGGTTGACTGCCGTGGTGGTCTTGCCGCAGCCGCCTTTTTGATTCACGAACGCGAGGATGTGCATGGTCAGGTGCGGGGGCTGGCGAGTAGGCGTGCTGTGGCTAGGTCGAGGACGCTCGCCGCATGCTTGCGGCGCAGGTCTGCGAAGTCATGTGGATGCACGATGGCGCACAGGATTTCAAGACTCTCCACCAAGCGCGGCCCGGGACGATTGAAGTACGCATTGCCATCCGCGATCCAAACCGCCTCTGGAGCGACGCGTACCGAGCGCAACAGCTCTTCGACTGCGGCGAAGTCCGCCAAGGTGTGCTCCAGCGTGAAGCCGCACGGTTTGATCAACACACAGTCGACCTCCACGCGTGCCAGCTCGGCCGGTGTCAAGGTCGGCGCGTACTCGCCCGCCGTGGCCGCAACGGCGATCCCACCGGCCAACTCGACCAGCTCGGGCATCCATGTGCCGCCGATCATCGTGGGAGCAAGCCACTCGACCGTCAGCACGCGCGGCTTGGTTCGCGCGCCGGTTGCTAGGGCCACGCGTTGCGCTAACGCCTGCACGCGGGCCTCCAACGCTGAGGCTGCGGCTTCCCCCTCGGCAGCGCGTCCCACGGCGGCGCCGACCGCGCGCACCGCTTGCCACACCTCGCCCAAGCGCATGGGCGACATGCTGACGATGTGCGCCTGCGTCCCGAGCACCTCGCGCGCCGCGCGCTCGACGGCCGCCTTGGACACAGCGCAGACTTCGCACAGGTCCTGGGTCAACACCACCGTCGGTCGCGCCACGGCCAAGGCCTCGGTATCGACTTCGAACACCGCCAGCGCCTGCTCCAACAAGCGGCGCACCTCGCGGTCGATGTCGACACCCTTACCCGGATGGTGCACCCGCGTGCGCGTCAGCTTGGGCAACTGGGTCACGCTCGGCGGGTAGTCGCACTCGTGCGACACTCCCACCAACAGGTCTTGGGCGCCCACCAAGGCCACCATCTCTGTGGCGCAAGGCAAGAGGCTGGCAATACGCGGTTCCATGGACGCGTTCTAGCAGATGCCTTGCACAGCTTCCGGAGGGATCCCGCGCCTTCGGGGTCCGCGATCGCTATCCTCACACCGAGCTAGATCACCATGCGCACCGCCACATTGCTTGCCCTGCTGGGGGCCCTTGGATGCCTCGCCCCGGCCCAGATCGTCACGGCCCAGATCGTGTTGCCGGGCAATCGGCCCGCGCCGGCCCAGCCCAAGGGAGACCTGGCGGCCGCGACGTACTGCGGCACCTGCGGCTGGAAGAACACGCTCTATGCGCCGACGGGCAAGACGGATGAGGCCGGACGGGCGTACGCGTACTGCGAGCCGTGCCGGCGCGACACACCTCAGGTCGGGTCCGCGCAGGAGTCGGGTCCCGGTCTGAACAAGTCCAAGCGCGAGAGCGACGGCGGCAATCTGGTCGTTGGGCGCAGGCCCAAGGCTGCAGCGGAGCCGGTGGCTCCGGCGGCGCCTGTGGCGGCCACACCCGCACCGGTGGCGACGCCCCCGCAGGGCGGTACAGAAACGGCGACGCAAGTTGTGGCGCGCGTGCGCCTGATCAAGAAGGTGGATGACCCGGCTGTAGGCAAGGCTGTGGAAGAGTTGGTCACCGCCGGAGAAGCGGGCCGCTTGCTGGCGCGATCGACGTTGCTGGACACGCACGCTCCGTTGGTGGTCGTGTCGGCGCGCACCTTGTTGGTGGCGCCCAAGGACAATGATGCGGACCTAGTGGTCGAGCGTTTGCGCGGTGATGTGCCGCTGGCAGCCGCTCCGTTGTTGCTGGAGGCGTTGATCGAACGCGATCCGGTGCGTGCTTCGCCGCGTTTGTTGTGTGACATGCTCGATCATGCCTCGGGCGGTGTCCGCACCGTGGCGCGGCGCGAGTTGTCCAAAATGCTTGACACGCTTGACTTGAGCTTGTTGGAACGGCCCTTGGTCAGCAAGCGGGCGGATACGCGGGCCGAGGTTGTGACCATCTTGTCGCAATCGTCGGCGCCGGCTGCGAGCGCCATGTTGCTGCGCGTGGTCGACGATGGTTCTGCACGCACTGCGCAAGCGGCCCAACGCGCGCTGGCGGTGCGTGAGGATGCGACTCTGGATGCGCAACTGGTGCAAGCGGCGCTGGGAGCGCGCTGGATCCTGCGTCAGCAAGCTTGTGCGCTGCTGGCCATCGTCGAACGCGAAGACCTTGGACCGCGCACCATTCTGGATGCGCGTCACGTGGATCCGTTGCTGAATGCGCTGTCGTCGGCGGATCACTTTCTGGCGGGCACGGCGGCCACGGCGTTGGCGGGGATTGGCTTCCGCAGCTCGGATGCCAAGATGTCCGAATGGCTTGACGGCTTGGTGGTGGATCGTTTGGTGCACGCCGCAGCCACGCGCGAGTTCCAACCCGACTTGGCCATGCTGCAACCAGCAGCCTTGCGGCGTCTGGAATCCTTGACAGGACGGCGCTATGGCAACAACAGCGCCGCCTGGTTGGAATGGTGGGTGGAAGCCCGCCCGCGTTTTCATGCGCGTCGTGCCAATCTGGAAATTGACATCGCCGAGGCGGGCGGGCTCAAGCTGCTTTTCGAAGACACGAATGCACCTGATGGGGCCGTGACTTTGGTGGGTCCCGAATTGGCGGCTGATGCCGAGCAAGCAGGTGCGCGCGGCGAGATCGTGTACTTGAACGAAGCGGAGTGCCGCGCCGTGGTCGAGTCTCTGCGTGCGGCGGGTGTCTTGGCTACGGCGACGCTGCCGGGTGTGCGCGGCTCGCGCGGTCGCGGGGAACGCCACTTGGAGATTGAAGTCCGTGGGCGCACCAAGGGCTTCACCCTCGGCCCCAACATCAGTGAACCGTGGTTTGAAGCCACGGCTGCCA
>JBILXQ010000349.1:0-3599 GCA_044378375.1 Planctomycetota bacterium | reverse complement strand
CCCAAGACCAAGCCCAGCTTGGGGTCAGAGTTCAGGGCGCGGATCATCGTGGGGATGTAGCGCGGGTGGTGCGAAAAGTCCGCATCCATCTCGATCACGATGCGCGGCTGCATCTCCAACGCGCGCACGAAGCCCGCGCGGCCTGCGCGTCCACGTCCCTTGTCCGTGGTCCGGTGCAGTAGGTGCACGCGCGGGTTGCGCGCGGCCTCCTCCGCCACCAGCCGCCACGTTCCGTCCGGCGAGTTGTCGTCAATGACGAGCACCTCAAACCCGGGGCCAAGGGCGAGCAATTCCTGCACCAATGGCAGGATGTTCCCCGCTTCGTTCCAAGTGGGGATGGTGCAGACCACGGCCGGCGGTCGACGCTCGACAGACGAGTCGTTCATGAAGGGATCCCAGCCTACGGGCTGCAGGCTTGCAGGCCAAGCCACTTGCGCGTTGCACTCGGGCCGCGCAGGTCGAACAATGGCTCCATGAGCCCCTTCGATCGCCGCACGTTCTTGACCGGGTCCGCCGCTCTCTCTCTCTCCGCCTTGGTCGCCGCGCGCCAAGCGGACAGGGCAGCGCCGCAACGAGCCAAGCTCAAGCCTGCCATCAAGTACTCGATGATCGCGGTCGAGGGCGATGTGTTGGCTCACTTCCAACTGGCGAAGGACTGTGGCTTTGAAGGTGTCGAACTGGACAGCCCGATCGACATTGATCGTCAGGCCGTAGTCGAGGCCAGCAAGCAGACCGGCGTGAAGGTGCACGGGGTCATCGACTCCATTCACTGGGCCAAGCCCTTCAGCCATCCTGATGCTGGCGTGCGCGCCGAGGCCATCAAGGCTCTCGAAGGCGCTATTGACGATGCAGCCTTGTGGGGCGCGGACACCGTGCTCGTGGTGCCTGCAGTGGTGCAAGACAAAGATCCTGAGCAGACCTACGACAAGTGTTGGGAACGGTCTCTCGCGGAGTTGAAGAAGGTCTTGCCGCGCTGCAAAGAGAAGAAGGTCAAGTTGGCCATCGAGGTCGTTTGGAACAACTTCCTGACCAAGCCTTCGCAGTTGGTCGAGTATGTCGATGCGTTTGGTGATCCGATGGTAGGGGCCTACTTCGATGCGTCCAACATGTTGAAGTACGGCGTTTCGTCGGCCGACTGGATCCGTCAGTTGGGGCCGCGCATGTTGAAGCTGGACTTCAAGGGCTACTCAAAGGCCAAGGGCTGGTGCGCGATTGGCGAAGGTGATGAGGACTGGCCGGCTGTGCTCGAAGCGTGCCATGCCGTCGGCTATCACGGTTGGGCCACGGCCGAGGTCGGTGGCGGTGGTAAAGAACACTTGCTCAAGGTGAAGAGTCAAATGGACCGCATTCTCGCGGTCTGAGTCGACATCATGGCACTGCAAGTCATCGGCGTACGCAAGCGGTTTGCTGGACGCGCTGTCCTAGAGGACGTGTCGCTGTCCTTGCCGCGTGGCGAGATCTACGGCTTCTTGGGCCACAATGGCTCGGGCAAGACCACGTTGATGCGCATCATCTTGGGGCTGCACGCCGCGGATGGTGGACGCGTGTTGGTCGATGGTATTGATGCCTTGGCGCAACCGGCCGAGGCGCGCGCTCGCATCGCTGGATTGGTGGAAATTCCAGGCGCTTGGGAGCGATTGACGGCACGCGAGAACTTGATCGAACTGGGGCGACTGCAAGGCATGAGTCTGCCCGTTGCGCAGTCGGAGGCGGACCGCGTGTTGGTCGAGGTGGGCCTCGACTACGCAGCCGATCGCCATGCTGGATCCTTTAGTCAAGGCATGCGGCAGCGGCTAGGCATTGGGGCTGCGCTGCTTGGTACGCCGCGGTACTTGCTGCTGGACGAGCCCTTTAACGGCTTGGATCCGGAGAGCCTGGCGCACATGCGCGAGCTCTTGCATGGCCTCGCTGCCAAGGGTGTGGGCATCCTGCTGTCCTCGCACCAATTGGCAGAGATTGCGCCCCTCACCACACGCATTGGTGTGCTGAAGAACGGGCGCATGATCGTGGAAGGTGCTACGCATGACTTGCTGGAAAGCGGGCCGCGGGTGCTGCGCATCGAGGGTGCAACGGAGGCAGCCAGCAGCGTGTGTAGCCAACATGGTTGGGTGACCACAGCGACTCCGCGAGGCTTGCTCGTAACGGATGCGCCGCGCGGTGACGAGGTGGCGCGTGCGTTGTTGGCCGCATCCGTTCCGTTCACAAGCTTGTCGCGAGTTGAGCGCAGCTTAGAGGACATCTACCTCGCAGCTACGCGTGGCGAGATGGTTCTGCCAGCACAAGCACCTGTGGCGAGCGAGGCGCCCGCTGCTCCTCTAGCACCCGCAGGTGCTGTGCTACGCGCCTTTGGGCACGAATGGCGGCGCTTGCAGCACACACGCGCCTTGCTGTGGATGGTGCTCCTGCCGAGCGTATTAGGGCTCGCGCGCGTGGCCATGCGCTTGCAGCAAGCAAGCGCCGAAGCTGCCCAAGTGGAAGGCGGTTCGCTCGCCACGACGAGCGGAGTCAACGGCTTCGAGCTCGTGGCATGGGGCATGTTGACTGCCTTGCCGGTGCTGATGCTCTTGGGTGCCGGCATTGCCAGCCAGTCCATCGCGGGTGAGCTGTCGCGCCACACGCTGCGCAATGTGCTGTTGCGGCCCTTGACGCGCGTACAGCTGGTGAGCGGCAAGTTTCTGGCACTGCTCGCCGCGCTGGCCACGAGCTACGCCGTACTCGCAGGTGTGTTGCACTTGACTGCGTGGATCACACGTGGCTTTGGAGATGCAGTTGAGATCCTTCCCAATGGCCAGCCCTTCGTCATGACCGCCGCAGCGGAGCTGGTGCCCGACTTGGGCTGGGCGTGGTTGGCGCCCGTCGCCGCACTGGCCAGCGCCGTAGCCTTGGGGTTGTTGGCGGGATCCTTGGTGCGGACCGCCGCTGCGGCTCTAGGGACAGCTTTGGGCTTGCTCCTCCTGGTGGACTTGGCCCGTGCGATCACACGCGAGCTGGGCTTCAGCGGCTGGCTGCCGAGTGACCACATGCCCTCACCGTTGGGAGATGCCTCGTATCCCCGCGCGTTCCTCGATCTTGCGCAAGGAGTCTCCAATGTGCAGCCACCTTCGTTGCCCCAAGGCACTGCCGTGGGGGTGGGTTGGCTGGTAGTTGCGGTGTGCTTGTCCATCTACCTAGTGCGCCGCAAGGCCGTGCCGTAAGAACTCGACATGAATCGTCTAACCGTCATCTGCGTCTGCGCCGTGGCGCTCGTGAGTTGCAATAGCAATCTGCCTGTCAAGCCTGATCCTATTGCGCGCTGGGAAGAACCTGCAGAGTGGATGCGTACGCCTGAGGATGAAGCCCAGCGATTGCAGCTCTCTGCAGGCACCTTCAGTGGCGTGCGGGTACGCACTACACGAGCCAGCTTAGACGAGGAACCACAGCCCGGTCTGGAAGTCGTAGCCGTGGTGGAGAACTCGCCTGCCGCGGCCGCTGGGTTGGAAGTGGGTGACCTGCTGTTGCGTGTCAGCGTGGATGGTGTGTCAAAAGAATTGGACGCACCTTCGGATTGGCGCGCTGTCGAGCTGAGTGCGCAGGCTGGTACCAAGCTTGAGCTGTGGATC
>JBILXQ010000176.1:0-5788 GCA_044378375.1 Planctomycetota bacterium | reverse complement strand
CGCCTGTGCGCAATGCCACAACCACAAGTACGACCCCTTCTCGCAGCGCGAGTACTATCGCCTGTACGCATACTTTGACCGGACGATCGAAACCGGAGCGGGGCTGGATCCGCAGATCTCGGCGCCTACGCCTGCGCAGGCGCAAGCACTGCACCAGGCCGAAACCGAGCTAGCGCAAGCAGAGGCGGCACGCGCTGCGGCTGCTGAAGAGTTGGACGCTGAGTTTCGTGCATGGGTAGACGCCCGCCATCTAGAGCTGCAATTCTCCTCCGAAGGCCCGCCACCCGCGACTAGCTGGATGGTGTACGGCCCGATCGAGTTGGGCTCACGACAAGCGGACCCCGCGTACAGCGTGGCGCGCGACTTAGGACTGGTGGAAGGTGCGACGCGTGTGCTGGATCTGACGACGACACCACTAGCTGGTATGCGCCACGATCTAGTCACAGCGAACACCGGCGCGGTCTACACACTCACGACAGACTCGTATCGCAATGGCACGGCTACCGTGCGCTTGGCAGCCGACGATCGCGTGCGCGTGTGGGTGGATGGGCAGCTGGTCTTTGAGAATGCTGAGTGGGACCGCTTGGATGCGCCCGCGCACACCTTCACCTTTCCACAGCGCAGTGGCACGCACCATGTAGTCGCCGAGGTTTGGAACGGTGGCGGTGCAGGTGGCTTGTATGGCGAGGTCGAGCTCGAAGGGCCGTTGGGATTGCCGCGTAGCTTGGGTCTAGCCCTCGTCCGAAGTGAACGCTCCTCCACCGAGGTCGCTGCCTTGCGCGCGTGGCATCGTCTGCACGCTTCACCGCGAGCAGCAGAGCTTGATGCCCGTGTCGCACGCGCGGAACAGGCGCTGCACACTGCGCGGCAGCAGATCCCCAGTGCGTTGGTGTTGCAAGACTCCCCTACCCCGCGCACCACACGCGTCTTAGCGAAGGGCAGTCACCGCTCACCCGAAGAGGTCGTCGCACCAGGTGTACCCGCCGTACTCGGCTCATTGCCTACAGATGCAGGCCAGACACGCCTTGACTTGGCGCGCTGGTTGGTTGCCAAGGAACAGTCACTCACTCCGCGTGTGATCGTGAACCGCCTCTGGGCCATGGCGTTTGGCCGTGGCTTGGTGGACACGATCGATGATTTCGGTGTGCGTGGTGATGCACCCACGCATCCCGAACTGCTCGACGAACTCGCGGCACGCTTCGTGGAGTCTGGTTGGGATCTGCACCATGTGTGGCGCCTGATCGTGACGAGCGAAACCTACAGGCGCAGTGCGCGCGTGGAGCCTGCGCAGTGGGAACTGGACCCGAAGAACCAGTGGCTAGCCCGTGCGCCGCGCCTGCGTTTGGAGATCGAGACGCTGCGCGATGCCCAACTGGCGATGGCGGGACTCTTGTCCAGCAAAGTTGGCGGACCAAGCGTGATGCCGCCACAACCCGAAGGTGTGTGGGCGCCGGTGTATAGCAGCGATCGCTGGACCACTGCCGAAGACGAAGACCGCTACCGGCGCGGGCTCTACACCTTTTGGAAGCGCTCTTCGCCCTACGCGACCTTCATGACCTTTGATGCGCCCAGTCGCGAGGTGTCGTGCACACGACGCGAACGCACCAACACTCCGCTGCAGGCTCTAGCTCTGTTGAATGATCCAGCCTTTGTCGAGTGCGCTGCCGGGCTTGCGGCGCGTGCCTTCCACGCCGGAGCAGCCGATCACGAGCGCGCCACACGCATGTGGCTGATCGCAGCGTCAAGAGTACCTGACAGCAAAGAACTGGACACTACTCTACGCTTGCTGGCACTCGAACGCGGTCGCGCTCAAGCCGCCCCCGAGCAAGTGCAGCGACTGCTAGAGGCCAACCGCAACGCGATTGAGCGCAGCACCAATGGCCACGCAGCCATCCCGCCGGACGAGTTGGCCGCGTGGATCGCCGTGGCCAACATGTTGCTCAACCTAGACGAAGTGGTGGTGCGCGGATGACGACACGACGCGAACTACTGCAGGCCGGAGGTGCAGGCTTGGGTGCGCTGGCCTTGCACACGTTGCTGGGCAAGTCGGCACTTGCCGCCCAAGCAGGTCGCCCGGCCTTGCACCACGCACCGCGCGCCAAACGTGTCATCCATCTGCACATGGCGGGCGCGCCCTCGCAGCTCGACCTCTTTGATCCCAAGCCACGCTTGCAAGAGCTGCATGGCCAGCCGTTGCCGGACAGCTACCTGCAAGGCGAGCGCTTCGCCTGCATCAAGGGCCATCCCAAGCTCTTGGGCAGTCCGCACACCTTTGCGCAGCACGGCCAAAGCGGCGCATGGTTCTCGAACTTGTTACCGCACCTCGCGCGGCAAGCGGATCGCCTCTTGATCGCGCGCTCGATGCGCACCACGCAGTTCAACCATGCACCCGCGCAGATCTACATGGCCAGCGGTCATGAACGCATCGGCCGCCCGAGCTTTGGCAGTTGGACCTCGTGGGGCCTCGGCAGCCTCAATCAGGATCTGCCCACCTTCTGTGTGCTGCTGTCGGGGCAGTTTGGCCCCGATGGTGGCGCCAGCTTGTGGAGCAGCGGTTTCTTGCCGAGCGTGCATCAGGGTGTGCGCTTGCGCGGCGAGGGCGAGCCTGTGTTGCACTTGACGGATCCTGCAGGCATTACACCCGCAGCCCGGCGCGCACAGTTGGATGCACTGGCGGACTTGAACGCGCATCGTCGTGCTGCCGTGGGCGATCCCGAGATCGACACGCGCATCGCACAGTACGAGATGGCATGGCGCATGCAGACCAGCGTGCCCGAGTTAGCGGACCTTTCGCGCGAGCCACGCAGCGTGCTCGAGCGCTATGGTGCCGAGCCCGGCAAGAAGAGCTTCGCGAACAACTGCTTGCTGGCCCGCCGGCTGCTGGAACGCGATGTGCGCTTCGTGCAGCTGTACCACTGGGGCTGGGACTCGCATGGCACCGGCCCGAGCGATGACTTGATGACCTCTTTGCCGCAGCGCTGTCGCGAAACGGACCAAGCGAGTGCCGCGCTGCTCGAGGACCTAGCCCAGTCCGGTTTGCTTGACGACACGCTCTTCATCTGGGGCGGCGAGTTTGGCCGTACGCCGATGAACGAAGAACGCGACGGCAGCAAGTTCCTCGGCCGCGACCATCACCCGCATGCGTACACCCTGCTGCTGGCAGGTGGCGGTCTGAAGCAGGGCCTGACCTGGGGCGCCACTGACGATCTCGGGTACTTTGTGACCGACAAGCCGGTGTCCGTGCATGACTTGCACGCCACTTTGCTGCATTGCTTGGGCTGGGATCATGAAAAGCTGGTCTACCGCAGCCAAGGGCGGGACTTCCGCCTGACGGATGTGGAGGGCCTGATCCAACACGGCTGGCTAGCCTAGATTCCGCGCGACTTGCGCCATGCTCGATGGTTCCATGGTGATCTACCGATCGAGGGTCCCATGAAGCACCTGCTCACCGCCTGCGTACTGTTGCTCGCCGCCGCTCCTTCCTATGCCCAGATCCAGTGGCAAAAGACGCTGGAGTCGGCACTGACCAGCGGCAAGGAGACCAACAAGGTCGTGTTCCTGGCGGTCAACATGGATGGCGAGAAGGCCAACGACCGCATGGCGACCAAGATGTACGCCGAGAAGGAAGTGGTGGCGCTGGCTGCCCGCACGGTCAATGTGGTTGCCTCCGCCGCCGAACACGCTGCCGCGACCAAGACCTGCACGCGCTTCCCCGGCGTCTACTGCCTGGACCACCGGCGCGTCGACATGGAGGCCCGCAAGGATGTGCTGAAAGCCGATGCTTCCGGCATGGTGATCGCGCCGCAGCATGTGTGGCTGTCCGGCAATGGTCAAGTTCTCTTGTCAGTACCCTACGAGATCAGCAAGGACGAGATGGTCTGGTGCTTTGTAACGGCACTGCAGAAGTTGGACCCCAAGAGCGATGTGGTGATGCCCTCGACCGCGCGCGCGCCGCAACGCGTGGTGATGGATGGGGTCTTCGATCCGAGCGCCGCCGAAGCCGCTGCTCCCCTTTCGAAGAAAGAGCTGCAAGAGCTCATCACGAAGGTGAAGAAAGGCATGCCGGAGGAAGAGCGTTGGGCCGCCATCCAACGCATCTTGGCCTGTGATGACCAAGAAGCCGTGGATTACATCGAGACTGAGCTACGCAGCGGTTCTGGCGGTGGTCGTGGAGGCGGCGGAGGTGGTGGCCGCGGCGGTGGCGGTGGTGGAGCTGCCGGCGGATCCGCCAAGCATCGTCGCATCATCAAGGCGATTGGCATCAGCTCGCCCCAGATCTACGCGACCTTGGTACACGAGTTCTTGGGCAACTTTGATCCCGAGATGCGCATCGAAGCCGCCGTCGCCTTGGAACAACTGGCCTCCGCGGACAGCACCAAAGCGCTGGAAAAGCAGCTGCAAGAAGAGAAGGACCCCAAGGTACAGAAGGACTTGATCCGAGCGCTGGCCGCATGCGGTTCCAAAGAGGCCAAGGTACGCAAGGACATCATGCGGCGCGCACGCAGCGAGAAGGATCTCTTGGTGCGACGCAATGCCATCTTCGCGTTGAGCAACTTCGCGCCGGACGGAGATTGCTTGGCTGTGCTGGATGCCGTCATGCAATCGGGATCGGATGAGGACAAGCGCACGGCGGCTCTCGCCTTGGCCATCCGTCGCGAGGAAGCATGGCGTGGTGCGTTAGACGAACAGTTGAAGACCGCGGTCGATGGCCCGGTCAAGACCACCATCGAGACCGCGCTGGCGGTCTCGAACGGGGCGGACCTTGCCACCATCGGCAACGCCGTCGCGGCGCTGTGCAAGGACAGCGTGGAGCGTGTGCGCACCTACGGTCGACCGAATGCACGCAGGGCGGGCGGTTGAGGTGTCCGGTACCGCTGCGGTATCCTGCGGCGCATGGATCGCCAGCTAGCACTCGCGCGCGTCAAAGTTCCCGCCATTGGCTTGGTCGTTGTGGGTGCCTTGGGAGTGCTCAATGCACTCTTGACGATGGTCGGTGGCGTGGATGAAGCCAAGCTCGAAGAAGCGCTCCTCGCCATGGAGATGGAGCCGGAGCAAGTGGAGCAGTTCGTGAGCTTGGCTGGCGGCAGCAACATCGCCCTCAGCCTGATGGGGCTGGTCGTAAGCGGCCTGATCGCGTTTGGCGGCCTGCAGATGCTCAAGCTGCAAGGCTGGACCTTGGCGGTCATCAGCGCCATCGCCGCCATGATCCCGTGCTTCAGCGGTTGCTGCTGTTTGTTCGGGCTTCCGTTCGGCATCTGGGCGTTGGTGATGTTGTTCAACGGCGAGATCAAAGCCGCGTTCCAACAGCCCACGCAGTGATGGCTCGGCTTCAGGCGCTTGCGCTCATCGCAGGGTGCCTTAGCACAGCGTGCACGCAGGCAAACTTCGAGCCTGTGGCTGCGCCCAGCGGCTCGCTCGCTCCGCTGCTGGTGGCGCGGCGTTCCGGACCGGAGCTGCTTGCCCTGCGCAACGATGCCGCGCAGCACACCTTGGTGCGCACCAGCGTGGGGTCCACCACCTACACCGAGCTGACACGCGGCGACTCGTGGTTCGTGAACTGGGCCGATGTACCCGCAGCCGTAGAAGACGAGCAAGGTCAACTGTGGTTCAGCTGGCTGGTGGCTACAGGTGAGCAGACCTACGACTACGCGGCGTGGTTGGGCCGCGTGGACTCCAGCGGCAAGCGTCCTCTGTCGTTGCCCGCACAACGCCTGCATGTGGACGCTGGTGCAGGCGAACATGGCTTCGTTTCGCTCGCTGCGCGGCCTCAAGCAGGCATTGCCATGGC
>JBILXQ010000124.1:0-7272 GCA_044378375.1 Planctomycetota bacterium | reverse complement strand
CCTACAACGAGGGCAAAGGCGCCACGCGCGTCTATGTGCGCTTTGCGGACAACGATGGGACGCTGGGCCCCGAGTGGCTCGTCGATGACCGCGCCTGCGACTGTTGTCCAACTTCCTTGACGATGGTGGGCTCGGATGCCTTGGTCGCATGGCGCGATCGCGGACCCGACGAGCGCCGCGACATCGCCTTGGCCACGGTGTCTCCCGCGGGTGTGGTCACTCCTGTGCAGGCCCACACCCAGGATGGCTGGATCATCAACGGCTGTCCGGTCAATGGCGCCGCTTTGGCCTCGCACGGAGAGCGTGTGGCGCTTGTGCGCTACACCGAAGGCGGTGAGACGGGAGCAGCGCGCGTGCTCTTGGCCACGGCCGACACTCTGGTTGGTCCTTGGCACCATCGTGAGCTGGTCGCGGCAGGTGCAGTTGGTCGTGTGGATGTGTCCAGTGGACCGGACGGAACCCTCAGCGTGGTCTGGCTGGAACGCACGGCGGAGGCAGCGCAATGGCGTCTGGCCCGCTGGCGTCACTTGGATGCCCGTCAAGCGCCCGTGACGCAAGTGGACTTGGTCACCACGACCCCGAGCCGTGCCTCTGGCCGGGCGCGCGTGCTGGATCTAGGCAACCAAGTCTTGGTGGCGATCCCTGCGCCCGAGGGCGCGCAAGTGCTGCGCTGGCAACCCTGAACGAGCAGGCGAGCACCTGCAGTAGGAACTTTTTTCTCATTTCCCCCGCCCGGTCGCGCTACGGGAGGGAGACTTCGGAAACCCCTTGTCGCCGGCGTCCCCCCTGCCACCGACATGCCTACCTCTCGGCACCAATCCATCCTCGGCACACTGACGATCGTGGCAGCCTCGCTGCTGCTCGATACGGCCTGCACACCGAATGTCCATGCCCATGGGCCGCTTTCGCACCGAGCACTCGTGCTCGTCGGCGAACTCAAAGGCCGCTGCGTGCGACTTGCGGGACTTGGCCCACCGGATCGAGCCGTGTTCGTGAAGGACTTCTATGTGGGCTCGAACCCACTGACCGGACATGGCCCCGTTGTCGTGCTGGCGACGGATGAAGCCCTAGCCAAGCCCGTCCCCCACAACGCACCCCACGGCGCGGATGGGTTCTGGTACCTGCCGCTCGTGACCGATGGAGATGCAGCGCACCTCATTCGTCACGCCATAGGGGATGCGCCAGCCGATCTGAACGGATCGTTGAGCGGGCTCTACGCGCGCACAGCGGGCGTCAACTGAGCCATGCGCTCCAGCGCAGCGCAGAAGTGCTCGACATCGGCGACTGTGGTGTCCCACGAGCACATCCAACGCACCACGCCGCGGTCTTCATCCCAGACATAGAAAAAGCTCTCCGCTTGCAGCGGGGCAATCCACTCCTTGGGCAAGATCGCAAAGACGCCGTTGGCCTGAGTCTGCCAAGCAAACTGGACACCGGGCACGCGCGCCGCGCGCTCGCGCAGCAGCGTAGCCATGGCGTTGGCATGACTCGCATTGCGCCGCCACAAGTCATTCGACAACAGGGCTGTCAGTTGCGTCGAGACATAGCGCATCTTCGAAGCCAGCTGCATCGACTGCTTGCGCACGAAACGGAAGTGCGCGCCGATCTCGGGGCGCAAGAACACGACCGCTTCGGCCAGCATCGCGCCATTCTTGGTGCCCCCTAGCGAGAACACATCCACACCCACATCAGTGGTCAGCGCTCGCATCGTCACGCCCAACGCAGCAGCCGCATTCGCCAAGCGCGCACCATCCAAGTGCAAGTACAAGTCATGTGCGCGGCAGCAGTCCGACAAGGCTTGGATCTCCGCCGGCGTGTAGACCGTGCCGTACTCAGTCGACTGCGTGATTGAAACAACGCGCGGTTGCACATGGTGTTGGTCACGCAAGCCATGCAAGCGCGCCACCACATCCTCGGGCCGCAGCTTGCCATCCGGCGTAGACACCAGCAGCAGCTTGGCTCCCAAGTGGCGCTCCGGAGCACCACACTCGTCCACCGCGATGTGCGCATGCTGTGCACAGATCACCGCTTCGTGACGATCCAAGAGAGCCTGCAAGCCCGTGACATTCGCACCGGTACCCAAGAACACCGGGTAGGGCCGCGCGTGCGGACCGAAGTGCTGGCGCACTTGATCCTCCATCGCGCGTGTCCAGTCATCATCGCCATACGCCCGCGCGTGGCCGCTGTCCGCGGAGCGCATCAGCTCCCATACCTCCGGGTGCACGGGGGCATTGTTGTCACTGGCAAAGTGGCGGCGGGCGGTGTTCATCGCTGCGATTGTCGGGCAATCAACAGCAACAGCAAGAGTGGGCCGTTCTTTTGTAAAGTGACCCACATGTACGAGATCCGGATGGACCACCCTGGGAAGAACGCCCTCAGCACGGCGTTGCTCGAGCACCTCGAACGCGAACTTCAGCGCGCTGACGGGCAGCCTGTGCTGCTGACAGGTACTGGCGATGCGTTCTCTGCGGGAGTCGATCTCAAGGAGATCGCTGCCTTGGACAAGGCGGGCATCGAACGCTTCTTGACCAAGCTCGAGGCTGTGGCCACCAAGCTCTTCCTGCACGCGGCCCCGACAGTGGCGCTGGTCAACGGGCACGCGATCGCGGGTGGTTGCATCTTGGCGCAAGCGTGTGACTGGCGCTTGGGCATTGCCAGCGAGCGCGCACGCATGGGGCTCAATGAGCTCGCCATCGGTGCGTCCATTCCGCCGGCTTGCTTGCGCATCGTGCGCCACCGCTTGCCGCCGGAGAATGTCGAGCGCGTAGTATTCGGCGCCAAGCTCGTCAGCATCGAAGAAGCCTTGCGCCTAGGTTTGCTGGATGAAATCGTGCAAGAGGACGCGATGAATACGGCCTTGACGCGGCTGCAAGCCTACACAGCACATCCGCGGGCAACCTACACGCTTGTCAAATTGGCTTTACGCGGCCCCGCGGTGCGCACGACACTGGAAGAGCAACACCGCTTGCGCGAACAAGAAGTACCGATCTGGGCTTCTACCGACATGAAGCAGCGCATTGAGCGCGTGCTTGGGAGAGGCAAGTGATCGCTGCACTCCTCGCGTGCCTGTCGATCGCTCCCGCCCAACAAGATGTCGTCCCGCGCCAGTGGCAAGCAATTGAAGCGCTCGACGAAGCAGGGCGCCGACCGTTCCGCCCCGATGCCATCTTTGGTGCCTGCATCGTCGAAGGTCAAACGCCGGACACCACGCGCGTGTGGCGCGGTGAGAATGGTCAGGAGCGACGCTTTGCGACCGTGGAAGCCAGTGCTGAGGGTGCACTACCCAGCGCGTTTGCGTGGGCGCACACCAGCGTAGACAGTCCGAACGAACGCGTGGTCATGGCCCAACTCGTGGGAGCCGCACGCGGGTTCGTGAACGGAGTGCCCTTCGTTGGTGATGTCTACGGCTATGGATGGCCGGGCGTGCCGGTGCTGTTGAAGCGTGGCACCAACTCCATTTGGATCGCTGGCCCGCGCGGCAACGCTTCCTTTCGACTGCGCGAAGTGAGCGACGAGATCGTGTTCGGTGCATGGGATGTGACCAAGCCGGATCTCGTGACGGGCAGCGACCGCAAGCGCAATGCACCACGCGCAGGAGTGTTGCTGTTCAATGCCACCACGCGTCCATTGGCGCCCAAGATCCTTGAAGCGGTGGGTGAGCCTGCGCGCGTGGCACCTATCTCTCGCGCGCTGCAAGTCCCGACGATTCCACCGCTGGGCCTTGCAAAAGTTGCCGTTCCGTTGTGGGGCTATGAGCAGGCGCCCAAGACGCCGGGCATGGTGCGCTTCGCCTTTGCGGTCGACACGGGCACCACGCGCAAGCTGCACTCGTTCGAGCTCGCCGTCCGCACGGAGACGGCGCCACGGCTCGCCACCTATGAGTCGTTGGTCGACGGCTCCATCCAGGTCTTGGGCTTGCTGCCGCCGGTGGACCCCAAGGATCCTGATCCGCGCACTTTGCTCTCGCTGCACGGCGCAAGCGTGGATCCATGGTCCCAGATCACTTCATATGCGCCCAAAACGGGCTGGCTGCACATCGCCGCCACCAACCGTCGGCCGTATGGTTTTGACTGGCAGGATTGGGGACGCATTGATGCCTACGAGGCTTTGGCCGCGGGCTTGCGTGAGCACCGTGGCATGCCCGCGGGATGGATGTCTGCACCGCGCGCGATGTGCTGCGATGCGCGTGTCTACTTGGCTGGACACTCCATGGGTGGGCATGGGACGTGGCACTTGGGCGCCAATGACCCCGATCGTTTCTTGGGGCTTGCGCCGAGCGCCGGCTGGGTCAGCTTCGACAGCTATCCTGCGCGACCGCAGGGTGAGCTGCGCACGCTCTGGCACGCAGCGGATGGTGCCTCGCACACGCTCGGGCTGCTAGAGAACTTGACACAAGTCCCCACCTACATCGTGCATGGCACGGCCGATGACAATGTGCCTGTGTCCGAAGCGCACACGATGATCGACGCCCTGACTGCTGCAGGCGCGGCGCCGCGAGTGCATTTGCAGGAAGGTGCAGGACATTGGTGGGATGGTGACCAAGCGCAAGGTGCGGATTGCGTCGATTGGCCGGGGATTTTCGAGCTGTTTGAAGCTCAGGATCGACGAGAACCCGCACGCAGCCTGCACTGGCAAGGGGTAGACCCAAGCGTGGACTCCACTCATGAGTGGATCGAAGTACGCCAGCTAGAGCGCTATGGCCTCCCCTTCCATGTAGACGCGGATGTCGCTGAAACGGGTGCTTTGAGCATCACCACGACGAATGTGCGTCGCCTGCGTTTGGGCGGCCTTTTGCCGGGTTGGAACGGCGCATTGACCATCGATGGTCAAGCAATCTTGGCACTGCATACGCGCCACTACGCACGCTTCGATGGCATGTGGCGCGCGGTAGATGCCGAGGTCGACACCACAACGGGCGAGAAGACGCCGGAGCTGTCTGGTCCATTCAAGCGCGCCTTCGACCGAGCATTTGTGCTCGTGGTGGGCACTGCAGGCACACCCGACGAGACTGCCGAGCTGGTTGCGCGTGCGCGCTATGACCAGCAGGTGTGGTGGTACCGCGGCAATGGCACGTGTGAGATCGTGACTGACAGCTTGCTGGCTGCTCAAGAAGCCAAGTACGCTGGCCGCAACCTCATTCTCTACGGCAATGCCGACACCAATCGTCTCTGGTCACGCGTCTTTGCTGCGTCACCGCTCTTGGTGCAGCGCGGGTCCATCCGCCTCGGCGAGAAAACCTGGGAAGGCGACGATCTAGGCGCGGTCTTTGTGCGCCCCTGCACGCTGATGGCTGCGGGTAAATCGGTGCGTGCGCTAGCCGCCGGCTTTGGCGACACAGGCCTCAAAGGCTTGCGTGCCGGCAACAACCTTGCACCGTTTGTGTCCGGTGTGGGCTACCCCGACTATGCCGTGTGGAATGGCGCGGTGCACACACGCGGCGATGGTGGCGTTGTGGCTGCGGGTTGGTTCAATGCACAGTGGGCCTTGGATGGCCACGGTTTCATGCGCCCCTGAAGCTACGAACTGAAATCACGACCCGAGGTACACCCCACATGATCACACGCGTACTCGAGCCCGAAGTCATGGACACGGCCGAAGAGGCCTCCAGCTATGACGCCATGGATCACTCGACGCCGAACGCGGCGTTTGTGCGGCGTTTGAGCGAGTTGGGCGCCCATGGCCGCGTGCTGGACATTGGTTGCGGCCCCGGACACATCCCTGTGTTGCTGTGCGAGACCCTGCCGGAAGTCCACGTGGTCGGTGTGGACTTGGCGGATCATATGTTGCGCTATGCGGAGGCGAAGCGTCGTGATTCTGTGCATGCTGCCCGACTCGCGTTCCAGCGTTGCGATGCCAAAGGCCTGCCGTTTCCGTCAGCTAGTTTTGACACGGTGTGCAGCAACACGATCCTGCACCACATTCCGGATCCGCGCCCATTTCTGCGCGAAGCCGCGCGTGTGCTAAGGCCAGGCGGTGTGTTGCTGATCCGTGACTTGATGCGACCTTGGTCACAGGGACGGGTCGCCGAGTTGGTTGCGCTGCACGCCGGTGGCGGTACGGCCGACCAGCAGGAGCTGTTCCGTGCGTCGCTCTGTGCTGCGTTTACCCCGTTCGAGCTGCGCGCTTTGGCGGACGAGTGTGGGCTGGATGCTGCAGAAATCAGCATTGACAGCGACCGTCACATGTCGCTGCAGCTGTCCAAATCTTAGGACAAACCGCTAGCGGGCGGGCTTGGGCGCCGCCTTGGGGGCGAAGGCATTGCCTTCCACGCGCTGGTCTTCCGCACGCGCGCGCGAGACTACGCGCATGCGGGTGGTGCGCGCTCCTTGGCGCGCCGCACGCCGGTCCTTGCGCGTGTACCACCAGCGCAACAAGGTCTGATCTTCACGAAACCACGCCAAGACGCTTGCATCCGCGCCTTGCAGCGTCAACGCCGCGCGCCACGACCGGATCCAACCACGCGCATCCGGCAGAGAGTCGACCGAGACCTTCTCAAAGCCCTCACTGCCAACCAGACGCGCCAAGTTGAACGGGTTGTAGTAATAGGCGCGCATCGGAGCTGCGTACGCATGCCATGCGCCTGAACGAAAGCGCCGCTCTTGTGCGCCACCTGCATCGATGCCTCGGACCACGAGGAAACCTCCGGTCTTCAACAAGGCGCGCGCCGCGTGCAACGCTGCGCGCGGATCATCGGCCTCGTCCAGCGCATCGATGCACAAGACCACATCGCACTGCCCGACGAGAGAGACACAAGCAAGCGTTGCATCCTCCATGCGTGCCTGCACGGCTTCGAACCCGCGAGCGACCAGCGCGTCCGTGCAGCTCGGATCGCGGTCGAGCCCGATCAAGCGCGCGTGGGGATAGTGGCTGCGCCACGCCTCCAACTCGCGCCCAAGCCCTGACCCGAAAGCCACCACAACCTGCGGCGTAGCCCCGCCTGCGGCTTGTACAGCCTGCACATCCCCCACATCCTCCGCACGATCGCTAGCGGCTTCCGCACCGCCACTCCACGGCGGACGCTGGGCGAGGAACAGCACATTGCAGTAGTTGCAGCGCATCAAGGGCCACCCTGCCGCTGCATGCTCGTGTCCAGTCCGCTTGTCAGGCAGCACAAGGCGCAGCGCATGCCCGCAGGCGCCGCACAGAGGACAGTGATTCTCTCGCAACAGCTGCGGGGCGAGTGAGGCTGCTTCGAGCGGGGCTTCCATGGGGCGAAAGATGGTAGCCGCAAGTCCGCTCCTGTAGTCTCGTCCGTCATGGCCCAAGGGTCCG
>JBILXQ010000348.1:0-3612 GCA_044378375.1 Planctomycetota bacterium | reverse complement strand
ATGCGTTGACGAAGCTCGTCACAGTCAGCGACACCGGTGCAGCAGCTCCCTTCACGGCTTTAGTGAGCGCTGCGGCGAACACCGCCTTGCGTGGGGTGCGCGTGTTGCCTGCATCGCAGCCGGCTGTTGCGTACTGCTTCGGCGATGGCAGCGGTAGCGCGTGCCCATGCGCGAACGCTGGCGCGGCAGGGGCTGGGTGCGCGAACTCCATCAATGCCAACGGTGCCACGCTGGCTGGTGCGGGCTTCGCCAGTCTTGCGGTGGACACCTTTGTGCTGAGCGGCGCAGGTATGCCCAACAGCTCTGCGCTCTACTTCCAGGGCACTGCACAGTCGGGGGCAGGAGCTGGTGTCGCCTTTGGCGATGGCTTGCGTTGCGCTGCAGGCACGGTCGTGCGCTTGGGTACGACAGCCAATGTTGCCGGCGGTTCGCAGTACCCGAATGCCAGCTCAAGCGTGCCCATCTCGATCAAGGGTGCGGTGCCTGCTGGTGCGACACGCACATATCAAGTGTGGTACCGCAACTCGGCTGTCTACTGCACAGCCAGTACTTTCAACTTGACCAACGGTGTCACGGTGACTTGGTCACCGTGAGGTCCGCACCTGGGTTCAGTGGGCCTCCAGCCAGTTGGCTCCGTGGCCCACATCGACCTTGAGCGGCACCTTCAGCGGTACGGCGTGCTCCATGCGTTGCAGCACGAAGGGGATGGTCTCCTCGAGTTGAGCCACAGGTACTTCGAACACCAGTTCGTCGTGCACTTGCAGCAACAGTTGCGCGGCCAAAGAGGAGGTCGCAAGGTCACGCTCCAAGTGAATCATGGCGCGCTTGATGATGTCGGCTGCTGAACCTTGCACCGGTGTGTTCACCGCTGCGTTCTCGGCAAACACGCGCACGCGCGGATCCTCCGAGTTGATCTCGGGGAACCGTCGCCGCCGGCCGAGGATGGTCTCCACATACCCGTCCTTGCGGGCCGCAGAGAGCGTGCGTTCGATCCAACCTTTGACCGCCGGGAAGGACGCAAAGTAGCGATCCACGAAGTCGCGCGCTTCCGGCACGCTGAGGCCCGTTTCCCGCGCGAGTCGTGCGGGTCCCATGCCATACAACAAGCCAAAGTTGATGGCCTTGGCTTGCGAGCGCATCTCACGCGTGACCAGTTCAGGCATCACACCGAAGATCGTGGCTGCCGTAGCAGCATGGATGTCTTTGCCTTCCGCAAAGGCCCGCGCAAAGCCAGGATCGCCACACAGGTGGGCCAGCACGCGCAGCTCGACTTGTGAGTAGTCAAAAGAAACAAGCGTCCACTCGCCGTGTGCGTCCGGCGGGCGCGGCACGAAGGCCTTGCGAATGGCACGCCCGCGTTCGGTGCGCACAGGGATGTTCTGCAAGTTGGGCTCGGAACTGGCCAAGCGGCCGGTCGCAGCCGAGACTTGGCTGAAGCTCGTGTGGATGCGGCCCGTGGACGGATCGATGTACTCCGGCAGAGCGTCTACATAGGTGCCCTTGAGCTTCATCAGTTCGCGCCACTGCAGCACAAGTTGGACGATTTCGATCTCCCCGTAGGCACCTTCCAGTGTCTCGGCATCCGTAGCCCAGCCAGTCTGTGTCTTCTTGGGCTTGCGGGCCTTGCTGACCTCGTGGATCTTGAGCTTCTCGAACAGCACTTCGCCCAGTGCCTTCGGGCTGTTGATGTTGAACTCCTCGCCGGCCAAGTGCTGGATGCGTGCTGTCAGTTCCGTCAGTTCAGCCTCCATCTCCTTGGCTGCTTGCGACAACAAGGCCGTGTCGACGCGGATGCCGCGCCGTTCCATGGCGATGAGCACCGGGATAAGAGGCATCTCCAACTCATGGAAGAGCTGTGCCGCTCCGTGCTCGTCAAGTTCTTTAGACAACGGCTCCATGAGCCGGTAGGTCACATCAGCGTCTTCGCAGGCATACTCAGAGACCTTGGCCACAGGCACATCCGCCATGCTGATTTGCTTCTTGCCGCTGCCGATGAGGGCACTGGTCGGGATCTTGGCGATGTCAAAGTAGGTCAGAGCCAGCTCATCCAAGTTGTGCCGCCGCGAGGCTCCATGTGCGCAGAAGCTGGCGATCATCGTGTCGAAGTACGGCGCAGGCAGGTCTAAACCTGCGGCGCCATAAACGAGCCAGTCGTACTTCGTGTTCTGTCCACACAGCTGCACCTGCGGGTCGAGCAGCAGCGGCCTCAACGCATCAAGAATGGCGGTGGCTCCGCCGGGTAGCACCGGCGGCTCGGCCATGAAGGGGACATAGTATGCGCGCATGGGTTCGGCACTGAACGAAGCGCCTACGATGCGTGCACGGCGCGCATCCAACCCCGTGGTCTCTGTGTCAATGGCGATGCGCTTCTTGGCGCGCAGTTCGGCGAGCATCGCCGTGAGCATCTCAGCGTCCTTGACCAACACATAGTCGCGCGCTTCCGGCGGTCGGTCCGCCTTCTGCACCTTGGCCGCAAGCGACTGAAAGCCCAGCTTGTGGAACAGCGCCAGCAGTTCCTTGGCATCTGGCTTGGCCGCATGCAGCGCCTCCAGCCCCGGATCCAGTGGTACATCACAGCGAATGGTCACCAGCTCGCGCGAGAGCAACAGGTTCTCCTTGTCGCGCTCGATGTGTTCCTTGGCCTTGCCCTTGACCTTGTCAAGGTTGGTTAACAGGGCCTCGACGCTGCCGTACTCTTGCACCAGCTTTGCGGCACCCTTCTCGCCAATGCCTTGCACTCCCGGCACATTGTCAGAGGCATCACCCATGATGGCGAGCACATCGATGACTTGCGCCGGCGCGCAGCCGAACTTCTCCTTCACCGCTTCTTCGCGTTCGATGATGAGGTCGATGCCCGGCTTGAAGACGTTGTACAGTGCGACACGCGGTCCGATCAGTTGCATCAAGTCCTTGTCGCCCGTGACGATCATGACTTCATCGCCACGCGCCGCGGCCTGTGTGGCGAGCGTTCCAATCACATCGTCCGCTTCAAAGCCGCGTACTTCATACAGGGCGATCCCATACGCACGCACCACATCGCGCAAGATCTCGTGCTGGTGCACCAACTCTTCGGGCATTTTCTGGCGCGTGGCCTTGTAGTCGTCATAGCGGTGGTGACGAAAGGTCTTGCCCGGCGGATCAAAGGCCACGCCGATGGCATCCGGCTGCTCTGTTTCCAGAAGTTTCTTCAGAGTTGTGGTGAATCCGTACACGGCGCCGATCGGCTTACCCTCGGGTGTCGTAAGTCCCGAGCGTTGCAGCGCGAAGTGCGCGCGATAGGCGAGTGCGGTGCCGTCGAGCAAGAAGATGCGTGCCATCGCGAGCAGGATACGGCTTGGAAGTAGCACTGCGCGACTTGCGCGTTGCCCAGAAGTGGCGAGAATTGTTCGGCAGGCCTCGCCACATGAACTCCAATACCCTCCCCAGCACCTTGCGCAGCGCGTGCGCACTCCTCTTGATCTCGGGTGCTTTGCAGGCTCAAACCTTGGCTCAAGTCACGGATTGGGCCGAGTCGCAACGCATCCTTCCGGCTGAGTTGGCCTTCTTGCAAGGCACGGGGCGCGCCATCGCGGTGGATGGAGGCCGGATGGTGCTCGGTGACCCTGCTGATGA
>JBILXQ010000347.1:0-3619 GCA_044378375.1 Planctomycetota bacterium | reverse complement strand
GACGCTCACGCCGTGCACTCCACAGTCAGGATGCGCGCGGACGACGCTTGGCCGCGGCGATCAAGCGTTCGACCGATTGCGAATGCTGGGGAAAGCGCACGGGTTCGGCTTGGGCCGCAGCACCTCTGCGCGCGCCCGTACCTGCGTCCGTCCCGGCGCGGATGTCAGTCTGCGCAGCCAGCCCGACCCACGAGGTGCGATCGGCCAAGTCATCGCGCGTCAGCAAGCCTCCCGCAGCATGCCGCAAGGACAACCCCAGACGCTGGGCCGCCAAGTCGAAGGACACCACGCGCACCACGACCTCGGACCCGCTGTCCAAAACATTTGACAACTGGCGGCCGCGCTCCAAACCACACTCTTCCAACGGCACCAACCCCTCGACACCGCCGGCAACGCTGACAAAGGCGCCGAAGCTGGTCACACGCACCACCACACCCTCCAGCACCTGGCCGGTGTGCACAGTACGTTCGAGAGACACCCACGGGCTTTCCTGCAGTTGCTTGACGCCCAGGCCAATGCGCCGCCCACCGTGCTTGATGGAGAGAATCTTGGCTTCCAGAGACTGGCCGACCGTCACGACTTGGCACGGGTGTGCGATGCGCGCGTGCGCGAGATTCGAGACATGCACCAAGCCTTCCAAGCCATGCCCAAAGGCCACGAACACACCATAGTCCTCGATGCGCACCACGCGTCCGGTGATCACGGCACCGACCTTTAAGCGCTCGGCTTCGCGTACGCGCTCGTCGGTGCGCTCCTTCTGCTGGGTCAAGCGTCGTGACACAACGACGCGCTGGCGCTGCGCATCCACTTCGATGACCTCGCAGGGCAACACGCGCCCCACCAAGGGTGTCACTTTTTCTTCACGCGGCACACCACAGTGCGAGCGCGGCATGAATCCGTGCAGGCGACCGATCTTGACCTCCAGGCCGCCGGGAGCTTCGCGCACGACCTTGGCCTGCACCAGTGCGCCGACTTCCATGTCGTCCCATGCTTGCAGCGTGTCTTCGGTGGCCAACGCCACCGACCACAGCCCGGCCTCAAGGCCGCGCAAGGTGAAGTCGTACACATCGCCCGGATCAGGCGGACGCTTGAAGGTGCGCAGCGAGCACACACCCTGCATGCGCGGACCCAACTCGATGAACACATCATCGCCAAACGTGGCGACTACGGAACCGCGCCACACCTTGAGGGTGTGTTTGCCATGTTCCGGGGTTTCCCCCGGCTGCGAGGCGTGTTGCGAGGCGTGCACCATGCTCCCAACCTCCCATCCTATGGGTGTACATCGGATCCTAGGGCTTCGAAGCCCGCGAAGAAACAGGGCCATGTCTCCGAATCGGTCGCCGCAGTCGCTACTTTGGAGCCCATGATGCTCGCCGACCTGCTGTTGTGTGCCCTCCTGCCGAGCCTTGCCAGCCTGCCGTCGCCTGCGACGGGCGATGGTCCGCGTCTGGAGGCGGGTCCCCTGCGCTTTGAGTGGATCAAGGACCACTTCGAACGACCGGGTGGCGGCGAGTTGGGCAACACGCACGGCGTCATCGTGTCGGACAGCCAGGGCTTCTTGTACGTCAACACGGACACCGAGAAGGCCGTGATGGTCTACGACGCCCAAGGCAAGTACGTGCGCGCCTTCGGTGCGGACCTGGCCGGCGGCGTGCACGGCATGGTGATCAACAAGGAAGCAGATGGCGAGTACCTGTACCTGGTGCACCATTCGTTGCATGAGTGGCGCAAGCTGACGCTCGACGGCACGACGGTGATGAAGCGCGGCTTCCCGGTCGAGTCCGGCAAGTACGAGTCGGCCGATGCGTTCCGCCCCACCTCGATCGCAGTCGCCTCCGACGGCACCATCTTTGTCGCGGATGGCTACGGCCAGCACTGGATCCACCGCTACGACGCGCAAGGGACCTATCTCTCGACCTTCGGCGGCTATGGCACGGCTGCGGGGCAAGTGAACTGCCCGCACGGTTTGTTGATCGACAAGCGCCGACAACCGGAGACGCTGTTGGTGGCGGACCGCGGCAACCACCGCTTGCAGGTCTTCGACTTGCAAGGTGTGTCGCAAGCCTTGATCGAAGGCATGTTCCGCCTGCCGTGCAGCATGCAGGAGAAGGACGGCTACCTCGCGGTGCCTGACCTCGCGGGCCGTGTGACCATCTTGGATCGCGAGAACAAGCTAGTGGGGCACCTCGGCGACAATCCGGACGAGGCGCTGCGCGCGCAGAACGGTGTCGGTCGCGAGAAGTGGCAAGACGGCCTGTTCATCTCGCCGCACAGCGCGCACTTTGATGCCGCCGGCAACTTGATGGTGATGGACTGGAACTACCTCGGGCGCATCAACAAGCTGGCACGCATGCAGGAAGCACCGAAGGACGAAGGAGTCGGTTACACGGACACGCCGCTGTTGCCGGGTGGCAAGTGGATGGTGCACGACAAGAATCGCCCTGTGCCGCGTGTCGTCACGCCCAGCGCGCCGACCACCACTCCGCCGCCGGCAGATGCCATCGTGCTGTTTGATGGCAGTGATTGCTCGCGTTGGCGCAGCGGCGACAAGGACGGCACATGGAAGGTCGAGAACGGCTACATGGAGGTCAACGGCACCGGCAGCATCGAGACGAAGGAGTCCTTCGGTGATTGCCAGCTGCACCTCGAGTTCGCCACGCCGGCCAAGGTCGAGGGAGAGAGCCAAGGTCGCGGCAACTCCGGTCTGTTCCTCATGCAGCGCTACGAGGTGCAGATCCTCGATAGCTACCAGAACCGCACCTATGCCGATGGACAATGCGGTGCGCTCTATGGGCAAACGCCGCCGCTCGTCAATGCCGCCATGGCGCCGGGTGAATGGCAGAGCTACGACATCGTCTTCAAGGCTCCGCGCTTTGATGGCGCCAAGCTACTCACGCCGGCGCGCATCACTGTCATTCACAACGGCGTAGTGGTGCAAATGGACCAGGAGTTCATCGGCGCTACAGCGCATCGTGCCGTGGCGCAATACACCGCGCATGCGGCCGAGCTGCCGTTCGGACTGCAGGATCACGGCAATCCGATGCGCTTCCGCAATGTGTGGGTGCGGCGCCTGTAAGCAGGCGATCTAGGGCTGCCGCTCAAAGCGATACGCGCCTTGAGTGGCACCCCAGACCTGCTTGCCGGCAGCATCGTAGCCGCGATCCCACGAAGTCATACCGTCTGCGGCGAGGCGCACTTCGCTCGTCGCGTAGGCAGCTCCGGAAAGTTCGCTGGGGCAACCGTTCCCCAAGGTTGAGCCAAGGAACGAGTGCTCGTCGACGCGCCGCAAGACCACGGCGCATCCGCTGCGCTCGTCCAGATCAGCAGGGCTAATGGCGTCGAAGGCCCACGGATCTTTCCACTGGCCGGCCCACCGCAACGGATCGGCGCGCAAGGCGTAGACCTCGCTCACGACCGCGTCGCCTTGGGCGCGCAAGCGATAGACGCGCTGGCGGTACGGCTTGTCCAATTTTTTTGACGCCGCCTGTTCGACATACAGCCAAGGCCCGTCGGTGCGTTCCGCCCAGATAGGTACCACACGCAAGCGGATGTCGAAGTAGTCCTGCGGTGCCGCTTCGGCTTGGGCTTGCGACGAGAACGAACCGCACAGCCAGTCGCG
>JBILXQ010000346.1:0-3620 GCA_044378375.1 Planctomycetota bacterium | reverse complement strand
CGCACTACGGGCAACTGTGGGGCTTGAAGAACACCGGCCAAGTCGTGGCAGGTGATCCCGGTGTTGCGGGCGTTGACATGCGGGCTGAAGAAGCCTGGAGCGTTACCACGGGTGATGCGCAGTTTGCCATTGCGGTCATCGATACAGGTGTGGCGTGGCGGCATCCGGACTTGGCCGCGAACATCTGGACGAACAGTGCGGAAGTCGCGGGCAATGGCGTGGATGACGATGCCAACGGCTACATCGACGATGTGCGTGGCTGGGACTTCTACGGGCGGGATGCTGACCCGGATGACGAGAACGGTCACGGCACGCATGTCGCTGGCACGATTGGCGCGATCGGCAACAACAACCTAGGCGTGGTTGGTGTCAATTGGGCTTGTCAGTTGGTGCCGCTGCGTTTCATCGGTCCGCAAGGCGGCTATGTGTCGGATGCCGTGAGTGCGGTGGATTACTGTCGCCGCAAAGGCATCAAGGTGTCGAACAACAGTTGGGGTGGGGGCGGCTATAGCCAAGCCTTGTACGACGCGATTGCTAACGCACGCGCGGCAGGCCATGTGTTTGTTGCAGCCGCGGGCAACAGCGGCATCAACGCGGATGTGACGCGCGCCTATCCCGCGAGTTACGACTTGGACAACATCATCAGCGTGGCTGCGGCGAACAACGATGGGCTTCGCGCAGGCTTCTCGAACTATGGTGTGCGCAGTGTCGACCTAGCCGCGCCTGGAGTGGCCATCTACTCAACGCACTTGAATGATGGCTATACGCACTTGCAGGGCACTTCGATGGCCTCGCCGCAAGTGGCGGGTGCAGCCGCTTTGGTGTGGGCGCGCAACCCGGCGTGGAGCTATGCACAGGTGCGCGGGCGCTTGCTGGCTAGCGTGCGCACTGCACCTGCGTGGACCAATGTGGTGGCCACGGGGGGCCTGCTGGACCTTGGGAATGCGGTGACCGCGAGCCGTTTGGTGAACAGCGCCCCGCGTGTGGTGATCAGTGCACCGCGCTCGTCGCTGAGTGTGATCGTAGGCTCGCCGGTGATCTGCGCGGCGACCGCGACGGATCGCGAGGATGGCGATCTCTCGGCTCGCATTGTGTGGAGTTCAAGTGTGGATGGCGAGCTGGGTACTGGAGCGATGCTGACCATCTCGACGCTCAGCGTGGGGCGGCACTTGATCACAGCGCGCGTGACCGATGAAGGTGGCTTGCAGCATTCGCTGCTGCGCCCCGTGACTGTGCGTCCTCCGCCGCCTCCGTTGGCTCCAGCGTACTTCCTTGCACGCATGACGGCGCCTGGCGCCGCGAGTCTGACTTGGGTCGATCGCGCCACGAATGAGCTGGGCTTCGAGCTCGAACGACAACAACGCATCAACGGCGTGTGGACGCAGACCACCACGCAAACGGTAAGCGCCAACATGGTCCAGACAGCCGACGCGCCAGGCACCGGTGTGTGGCGCTGGCGCGTGCGAGCTGTGGGTTCGACCGGCTTGAGTGCTTGGTCGACTTGGAAGCTACTCTCGCTCTAGCACGAGCGAGAGTGCGCGCACCGCAGTCTCACGGTGTCCAGAATACTTGCACACCGTTGGTGAGGTTGAAGGTACTGGGCGTGCAGAAGGTCTGATCCGCATTGCGGTACCACACTTGGTAGGTACGGGTCTGGCCTGCTGTGCAAGCACCACGCACCGACACGCTTTGATCGCCAGATGCAGGGAAACGCGACTGACCTAAAGCGTTGACCTTGGTGCCCAAGCGCGTCACCGAACCGCCAGCGCAGCGCAGGCCGTCACCAAACGCGTTACCCAAGCCGTTGTTCAGCTGTCCGGTGCCTTGGAAGTACAGTGCACTGCTGTTCGGCATGAAGCGTGCATCGAGCACGAGCGTGTCAGCCGCAATGCTGGCATTGCCTGTAGTCCACAGGCGCGCACCACCGATGGCGACGCTGTTCGGGCAGCCCTTCCCCGGCTGTCCATTGCTAGCGCACGGGCAGGGGACGCCTAGGCCGTCTCCAAAGCAGAACGGCGTGCCCGCCGGGATGCTCGGAGCAAAGTCCATCCCGCGACCATTGCCGATGATGATCGAGGCCAGAACCTCGTCATAGACCGTAGTGACCTCTGTCGCACTGATGGAGTTGCTGCCATCCGCATCTCGCAGGCGCAGGATGCGCGAGGTGGTCTGGCTGTCGCTGCAGTAGACATCGCCGCTGGCGCTAATCGAGAGATCCCAGATGTTGCTAGCTACACCCACGGACCAATAGAGGAACGACTCGCCCGCGTCTTGCGCATCGCCGTCCGCGTTGAGGTCCTTGAACTTCCACACGCGCTCATTGCCGGTGTCGGCCGTGTAGAACCAGCCCAGAGAGTCGATCTCCAAGCACCAGAAGAACGGTGCCACAGTGAACGGCGGGATGAAGTACGGCGCAGTCTCGCCAGCATCGTTGCCATCGCCATCCAAGTTCGTGTCCGCGATGCGGAACACACCTTTGGAGAAGCCAGCACTCGAAGGAGCATCGAGCAGATAGATCGCTCCATCAAGACCGATCTGCACAGCCTGCGGCACGGAATCGCCGGTGGGGTTGCCGGGGCGTGACCACCATTCCACGGCTTCACCCAAGTCGTTGGCATCGCCATCGCCATTCGCATCGGTAAGGCGCAGGATCGCATCAACGCCGGCGGTGCCCGAGTTCGCACTCGCAACCCACATCACACCATCCGCACCTTGCACCAAGCCGTTGGCTGCGGGCATCAAGATACCGGAGGCGTTGCCACCGGCACGGCCGTCCAGCCAGCGCACATGTTCATCGGGGTCATTGGTATCGCCGTCGTTGTTGTGATCGCGGAAGAGGAACACGCAGTCTTCGCTGGAATCGGTCACAAACACCGAACCATCGACGCTGGAGCGCAGGCCGATGTTGTTGCCCAAGGCAAACGCGCCCACGGTGTCTACATAGACTTGGGTCACTTCGCCCGCGTCGTTGTAGTCATCATCTGCGTTGAGATCACTCAAGCGCACCACGGTGTCGGTGGTGGCATCGGTCACATATTGAACGGGCAGTTGGACCAGAGCGCAGAGCAGCAGGTTGTCGAGCATGGAGGTTCCCTTAGAGGTCCCAGCGGAGGGTGGAGCGGGGCGTTGGCTAACCTTGATAGCCTACCTCCGAGTCACGATTCTCGCTGGAAATGTGCGGTCGGGGCGCGAAGATGGCTGCCATGTGGCTTGTACCCAGCCTACTCGCGGCGCTGACCGTTGCCGATCTGCAAGTAGTGCCGCCTGAGCGACCGTTGGCATGTTCCATCGCCGCGGTGGTGGACGCGCGCACGTGGGATGTGATTCAACCAAGTTGGGAGCGCTGGCGTGCGGCCCAAGCTGCACGCGGAGTGGGTGTCACGTTGGTGTTGCTCCAGGACGCTTCTGCGGAAGTCTTGCGGGCTGAGTTGCAGCGCTTGTCGAGCAGTGCGCGCATCGAAGGAGTGGTGTTGTGCGGCGAGGTACCGGTGCCGATGTTGCGCGGTGCGCAGCACCTGACTTCGGCCTTCAAGATGGATGAGGATCGCTACCCGCGCACAGAGTCGTCTGTGCCGAGCGATGCGTACTACGCTGACTTTGACTTGGTGTGGACCTCGCTG
>JBILXQ010000345.1:0-3632 GCA_044378375.1 Planctomycetota bacterium | reverse complement strand
AGTTAGGCCGTGCGTATGTCAATGGCATCGGCACGCACAAGGACCCTGCGAAGGCTGCGCCTTTGTTCCAATTGGCCGCTGATGGCGGATCTTTGCCGGCCTTGGTCGCGCTCGCTCGACTGTATCGCGATGGCCAAGGCGTGACCAAAGACCTGCGCCAGGCCAAAGAACTGCTTACGCAAGCAGCAAAGGCTGGCTATGCCGATGGAATGGTGGAGTTGGCGGAGCTGCTGCTAGAGGGCGCGCCTGGCATCGCCAAGAATGTTGCAGGTGGACTGGAGTGGATGCGTACGGCCGCTGAGACAGACGACGCGGATGCCCAAATCACCTATGCGCTGCTCCTATTGGAAGGAAAGCACACGGCGCGCGACGACGACGAAGCGATTCGATGGCTGACGACGGCCAGTGAGTCCGGACATACGCTCGCCATGCGCGGTTTGGCCATGGCGTATTTCGACGACGAGTCACCGCGGCACGATCCTAGTGAAGGAACTCGCTGGCTGGAACATGCAGCGGAGCAGGGTGATGTGGATGCGCGCTACGATCTCGCGCGTCGCTTGCATGACGGTGACGGAGTCGAAGAGGACAAGGTTAGGGCGGCGGACCTCTACGAGGAATGCGCTCAAGCGGGCCACGTAATCGCACCCGCATATCTGGGGTATTGCTACGAGTATGGCCACGGTAGGGAGACTTCGCCTGCAAAGGCCGCGATGCTGTACAAACAAGCAGCAGAGCGTGGAAGCAGCTGGGGTGCGTGGCTGTATTCTCGCTGCTTGCGCGAGGGAACTGGTGTCGCCAAGAACCTATCAGCCGCACGCGCGCTGCTGATGCAGCATTTGAATTCAGGAAGTCAGGCCTGTCATCTGGCCTACGGGCAGATGCTGGAGTGGGGCGAAGGTGGACAAGCGGACCCCGCGGAGGCTGTTAGGCAGTATGCCATCGCAGTCGAAGATGGCATGGCTGAAGCCACTTTCTATCAGGGACACGCGCTGGTCAACGGCATCGGCACTTCGCGCCAAATAGATCAAGGAGTGGAGCTCCTGAAGCAAGCTGCTCAGGCAGGAGAGGGCAAGGCCCACCTGCTCTTGAGCTTGATGCGCTCTGGCTACCTGCAGGGCCAGTGGACGCGGATCTTGCGGGGTGGGCTCATCGACGGCCGCCCACCCAGCGCGCCGCGAGTGGACATTGACGCAGAGCTCACGCACATGAAGGTGCCTGCGGGCGAGCATGCGATCACTTGGGACACGAGCATCGAGGCCAGCCTTGAAGCTGCAGAGGGTGCCTATGTCTCCGGGGCTGCTGAGTTGTTGGCCGCGTGGTTGACGCAGCAGCCGCGCAGAGAGACTGCCGCTCGTGTGGAGCAAGCACCTGGCGCGCCCACCACGGATATTGAGCAGCGAGCACTGCGCATTATCTCTGACAAGCTGAAGGTGTCAGTCCACAAACTGCGGCGCGAGACCCATTTCGCTAACGACCTAGGGGTGGACTCGCTGGCATCAGTTGAGCTGGTGATGAGTTTCGAGGATGAGTTCGAGATCACCATCCCGGACGAGGAAGCAGCACGGTTGACGACGCTTGGCGAGGCCCTGGAGTACCTCAAGGCAAAGTTGGGCAACGAGGGGAATCAAGCAACCGAAACGGTGAGTGGCGCAACCGCCACGAAGCCTAAGGAAAACGACCCGACCACTGGCTGTATTGGTTGTCTAGGCGTGATCCTGCTCCTGTGGGCCATGTACGCGATGTGGAGCTAATCAAGCGGTCGCCGGCTGCGCTCCACCGCCTCCGCCAAGCACTGCCGAATCCGGCTCCCCAGCTGCTGGAACGGCAGCTCCTCAAACGCCTCACGGATGAGCTCCTCATCCGTGCGTAGCACCCCGTCCGACTGAATCCACCGCACCAAGGCCACCAGCTCCTGCGGCGGGTAGTCCGTAATCGACTCGCGCGCGCGCAGGCGCGGCTTGGGGGCCGAGCGAGCCGGGGCTGCCGCTAAGGCCGCGGCTGGGGGTGGGGTGGCGGTCGCGCTCGGGGGCGATTGCGATTCGGCGGGGGACGGGGTGCCGGCGACGGCGCGGCGGTAGGCGCTGAGGACGCGTTCCACTTCGGCTTCGCGGTCGCGGCACCAGTCGGCGGCCCAGATGCGGTGGTAGACCCAGCCGAGGCGTTCCAGGTGGTGTTGGCGCAGGCGGTCGCGGTCGCGGGCGGTGGAGCTCGCGTGGTACGACGCGCCGTCGCATTCGATGGCGAGGATCGGTTGGCCGGGGCGGTCGGGGTGCAGGGCGACGAGCTCGATGCGGAAGCGGGAGGCGCCATAGTGGGCGCGCAGGGTGAGGCCTTTGGCCTCCAAGGCATTGCGGATGTCGAGTTCGAGGTCGCTCAACGGCTGTTCGTCGGTGCGATCGGGGCCGACCATGCGCTCGCCGCCGGCTTGCGCGTACTGCAAGTAGCCCTTCAACATCGCGAGGCCGCGCGCGGAGGAACGGCCCAGATCCAGCTCGTCGGCGCGGAACGACGAGACGACGCACATGCGCCGCTTGGCGCGCGTGATGGCCACATTCAAACGGCGATAGCCCGACTCTTGTAGCAACGGACCAAAGCGCAGCGGCACATTGCCGGAGGCGTCTTTGCCGTAGCCAATCGACAAGAGGATCGCATCGCGCTCGTCGCCTTGCACAGTCTCGAGGTTCTTGACGAAGAAGCGCTCGTCACGCGCCACATCAAAGAAGGCGCGCAGCTGCGGCTCGGTGCTGGAGAGCTCGTGGAGACGCTTGTCAAGTGCACTTTGCACTCGATTGCAGTGCTTGATGCCCATCGTGATGACGCCCAACGACTCGGTGGGGCGTGTGCGCGCGTGTTCGAGCACCAGCTCAACCACGCGTTCGACTTCGCGTGTCGTGCTTTCTTCTGCACCGTTGGGCGAGGCTTCCGGCGCAACCAATTCATGCGTGATCGCCAGATGCGCGCGCGCACCTGGGAAGGTCACGAGCCGCTTGGAGTAGACCTCGTTGTTGCTGAACGCGATCAAGCGCTCGTCTTCGCTGCGGTAGTGCCACGACAGCATCCGATTGGGAAGGAAGCTCTCCAGCGCAGCGAGCAGACTCTCAAAGCCCGCGATGGACTCTTCGGCTTGCAGTTGCGTGGCATCCACAGCCGCGTTCGCACCCGCATCGTTCGTGCCCATGTCGTCGGCATCGACAGCGGTCGCAAAGAACGGCGTAGGCGGCATCTGGTGTTGGTCACCTGCGGCCACGACTTGGCGCGCGCGGTACAAGGCCGGCACGGCGTCCTCGGGCGGGATCTGGCTGCCTTCGTCGAACACAACTAGGTCGAAGTGATTGTTCGAGGCGGCCAGCAACTGGCTGACGGACAAAGGGCTCGCCACCCAGCACGGCGCCAAGCGAGTCAGCACATGCGGTGCTTCTTCCAACAACTGACGCAGCGGTTTGTGGCGTGCTTTCTTGGAGGCTTCACGACGCACCAGTTGGTCTTCGCTGGGGTGCGCGTTCATGGCCGCGATGACGGATTGCGCGTGCAAGCGTCGCACGCGGTGCGCAGCAAGCTGCATGCGTTGCGCATCCAATTCGCGGAAGCGCTGCACGATGTCTTGGTGCGCGCTGCCGCGGAACGAAGCGAGC
>JBILXQ010000344.1:0-3643 GCA_044378375.1 Planctomycetota bacterium | reverse complement strand
TCAATGGTCGTGGGTGCCGGCACGGTGATGGCAGGCACGGTGATGACAGGCAGCACGCTGGCCGCAACAAGACCGCTGCCAGCAGGACGACGCTGCGCGGGCAAAGAACCGTGGAGTCCCAAGAGGCTCCAGTTGTGACGACGAGCCATGCGCTGCCCTAACATCCAACGCGCACCGAGCGCTTCATGCGTAGGCTGTGCATTCCACGAGCTCGAGTCGAGCGGGATGGAAGGAGTGGTCAGCGATGGAGTGGCAACACTTGCAACGGGGCTGCCAGTTTCCTTGACAGGTGCAGGCTCGGCAGTTGTGAGCTCAACTGGTGCCGGCTCGACAGGCGCGACCTCCACCGGTGCCACCGCCACAGGTGCTGCTTCCACTGCAGGCGTTGGAACGCGCACGGGTTTCGCAACAGGCTTAGGCTGCGGGATCTGTACGGCAACCTGCGGCGTGGGCTGAGTGGTTTGCCACCAGTACGCACCGCCACCAGCTGCGCACAGCAATGCAAGCGCGGCGTACACATACAAGCGACGCGCAGAGGTCTGCACCGGCTGCGCCGGCGTGCTCAGAGGGAATGCAGCGGCCCGCGCGGCCTCTTGCGGTGCTGCTGCGAGCACCAACGGTGCCTCAGGCTGCAACAACTCTGCTGCTGTTGTTTCCGCCGCATTTGAGGGTGAATCCAAGAGCCAGCTGTCAACCGCAGCAGGTGCCGTTGCTGTCGCCGTGGTCGCATGACGCCGATGGTGGGCCGCATGCAACTGTTGCGGTGTGCTCACCGCTTGCGGAGTCGTGTTGGGAGCTGTGCCATCGAGTCCAAGGAAGTCGACCGCATCGTCCTTGGCAACATGACTCGCCAGATCGCTAGAGGACTCGATGATGCGCGCACCGCGCGCCGGACGATTGCCGCTGGACAGTGTGTCACCTAACGGCTGCGGATCTTGATCTTGGTGGTGCATGAGGTCCCGCGGCGGCCGAGGCCCCGCTCTCCACCTCATCGGCGCGCATGCGGACGCGGCTCAAACTTCGTCGGAAAGCCGTGGCCATGCCGGCCCATGCGGAAAGAAGTTCCGTGTAGCTCAACGACGCTTCAACACGCGATTGGCTCCCTGACGGATTGTCAGGCCAGCCGCATCGTGGTGTTCGAGCAAGGGGATGATCCACTTGCGCGTGGTGCCCAAGGCATCGCGCAAGGAAGGGATGTCCAGCGAACCATGCTTGGTGCAGTTCGCGATGATCGCGTCGCGCGACTCGGCCACCAAGCTCATCGGCAAGTAGAACTCACCTTTGGTGATGGCTTGCGCTTCCTTGGCATCGCATGCGTGTTGCAACACGCGCAGGATGTCCTTGTCGCTGGCCCCCAGTTGCGCCACCAAGTCCACGACAAAGGGCGTTTGGAAACGGCCCGCTACCAGCGCCTGCAGTACGCGCGCCTTCAAAGCCGCGGTCGCCGGATCTAGCTCGGCAGCCTGCTTGCGCCGGATCTGCCCGCCTGCTTCAACCACGATCTCGCCGGCGCGCGCCAGCTCGAGCAACAGCGGGTCCAGAAAGTCAGCGTCAAAGCCGGTAACACGCCGCACATCGCGCACGTCAACCAAGGAACGGTGTGCATTGGCTGCAAAATGCGCCTCCAGCGCAGTCCGCACTTTCGTCAAACTTACTTGCAAGCGCTCGACATGAATCCAGCGCGGCGGTGCACCTACCTTCGCCACCTTGCCTTGGGCTTTGAGGTCATTCAGCAAGCGCTCCACTTCGTCACGCGGCCGCTTGACCTCGATGGCCAGATCCTCGGCCACACTGGTGCCCCCTTGCGCACGTGCCAACACCACTTCGAGGTGCTCGCGCGGCGAGCCCAAGGATGCTTCCGCGCGCGACAGTTCCTCCAGCACGAACTTCTTGTGCCGCTTGAGGCGATGCTTGCTCTCTTCGAGCACGGTGGCCCCGGCCAGAGTCCAAGCAGGCGAGGCCAGGCGCACCACCATGCGATCACCTGGAGCCACGACCAATGGCTCCGCCAAACGCAACTGCGCGAGGCACTCCTCGCCGGGCTCGAGCCGGTCACAATCGAGCAGCACCACCTCGCCCAAGACCTCGGCCGTGCCAGCGTGCACACGCACAGCAATGCGATCCTCCAAGGCTCGCTCCAAGGTATCGAGCGCACGCAAGCGCACCCCCAACATGGTCATGCCGCGATAGAAGCCGGGCGTGGCCGCGACCATGCCGCGCTGCACCTGCGTGTGATCGATGTCAGCGAGATTGACAGCGGAGGAATGGCCCGCGCGAATCAACTCGACCTTCTGTCCATAGGCTTGGAAGCCGCGCACCTTGCTGTGCAAGCCTGCGGGCAGGATCTCGAGCTCGTCCCCCACGTGAAGAGAACCTGACAACGGGATGCCCGTGACCACCGTGCCGAAACCGTGCGCGCTAAACACGCGCTGGATGGGCATGCGGAAGACTCCCGTGGCCACGCGCGGCTTCGTCGCCGCACAAGCGGCATACAAGGCGTGCTGAAACTCCTGCATGCCAGCCCCCGTGTGCGCAGACAACGGCAGGATCGGCGCGTGCTCCAAAAATGTGCCGCGCACCGCAGTGCGCACATCCTCCGCCGCCAGCTCCACCAATGCCGGTTCGACCATGTCGATCTTCGTCAACGCAATCAGGCCGCGCTCGAGCCCCAAGATCGTCATGATCGCCAGGTGCTCGCGCGTCTGGGGCATCACCCCATCATCCGCGGCCACCACCAACACCACCAAGTCCAGACCGCTTGCCCCAGCGACCATGTTCTTCACAAACCGCTCGTGCCCCGGCACATCGACGACCCCCACCGTGCGGCCATCGGGCAGCTGAAAGCGCGCGAAGCCGAGGTCGATTGTCATGCCTCGTTCTTGTTCTTCCTTGAGGCGGTCCGGGTCGATGCCGGTCAAGGTGCGCACAAGCGTGGACTTGCCGTGGTCGATGTGGCCGGCGGTGCCGACGACGATGGGCTGAATGTGCATGGGCAGATCGATACTGGCCCCGACCATTGTGCGCAACTTTGCCAGCGCACGCGACGAAATCGCCCCTACTGGGGCCACTTCTACTGAATTGCTGCGACGCAGGGCGCGGGGCGTTCGTCTAGCAACATATGCACCTGCGCAATGTGACGCCCTTGGACTCGAACTAGGCCAAGCCAGGCACGCTCCGCAGGCCTGCTGACGCTCGACGACCGTCTAAGGCCCGCAAGGCTGGAAGGGTCAGCCGCCAGAGTTCGTCGCACTGGGCGAGCAAAAATGCCTCCCAATCCGTCGCTCATCCCGCAGCAAGTACCAGCCAAGCGGGTTTTCCGTTTCCATTTCTTGCACAATCATCAGGGCCAGTATCACCCATGAGCTCCCCCTTCTTCCTCCCCCTCAAACCCTGGATGCTCGCCCGCTACGGCCGCGAGACCCACCGCCTCTCCCTCGACGCTGGCTCCACCTGCCCCAACCGCGATGGCACTCGAGGCTTCGGCGGTTGCACCTACTGCGATGTGGAAGGCTCTGGCACCGGGGCTCTGAAGGATGGGATTGACCTGCGGCGCCAGATGGAAGTGGGCTTGGCGCGGTTGGCGCGGCGGGCGGGTGAGGGAGAGAGTGTGGGGGTGGTGGCGTACTTCCAAAGTTATTCCAAC
>JBILXQ010000343.1:0-3644 GCA_044378375.1 Planctomycetota bacterium | reverse complement strand
ACCTTCGCGGCTGGCTTGCGCTCCTTCTTGCGCCAAGACCCTGACGTGATGATGGTTGGTGAGATTCGCGACCTCGAAACGGCCGAGGTCGCCATCCGCGCTGCACTCACGGGCCACTTGGTGTTCAGCACCGTCCACACCAATGACGCGCCGAGCACCATCCAGCGTATGGTCGACCAAGGTGTCGAGCCGTACCTGGTGTCCAGTTCACTTGTCCTCGTCATCGCCCAGCGTTTGGTGCGGACCATCTGCAAGCATTGCCATGCCTACGGGCCTATCACGCCCGAGGAAGAAGCCAAGCTGCGCAAAGTGGGCATCGATCCTGCGCAGCTTGGTGGTCGTGTTGCACGCGGCAAGGGCTGCGATGAATGCTTCCAATCAGGCTACGCAGGCCGTACCGCCATCTACGAGTTCATGCCGGTGGACGAGAACTTGCGCACGCAGATCATGAATGGCGCCACCGCCTCACAGATGAAGCGTTCGGCGGTCGAGCGCGGCATGATCACGCTCCGTGAAGACGGACGCCTCAAGATCGTTGCAGGCCAGACGACTGCCGATGAAGTGCTGCGCGTAACGCAGCTGGACCTAGACTGAAACTCCCAAGGGCACCATGCCGATCTTCGAGTACAAAGCCTACGGAAGTGGCGGCGCGGTGCAGAGCGGCGTCATCGACGCCGACACACCGCGTGAAGCGCGCATTCGTCTGCGTAAAGAGAACTTGCTGGTCAGTGAGATCCACGAACTGAAGGGTGGACGCCGCGCGGCAGCCTCCACATCCAAGGGTGGTTCGGGCCCGTCTGTGATCAGCAAGGCACTCACCGCAGTGCGCAATGCCCGCGCTCGCCAAAGCGGCGGTGGCGGCCAAGATCTCGAAACGCTGACCTCGGTGACGCGCCAGATGGGCACCCTGCTGGCGTCGGGTATCCCGTTGGCCGAGACGCTGAAGGCCATCATCGAACAAGCCGAGAAGCGCGAAACAGAGACCATGTTCCGCGAGATCCGTGAGCGCATCAATCAAGGTGGTTCGCTTGCGGATGCGCTGTCCCAACATCCCGCCATGTTCGGCGAGTTGTATGTGAACATGGTGCGCGCAGGTGAAGCCACCGGCAACGTGGATGTGGTCTTGCGTCGACTGGCCGATTACTTGCAAACGCAGCGCGCACTGCGACGCAAGATCGTCTCGGCGCTGACCTATCCGGCCATGATGATCGGCATCGGCTTGATCGTCGTGTCGATTTTGATGACGGTGGTCGTGCCCAAGATCACGGGCATGTTGACAGACCAAGGGCAGACCTTGCCCGCCCCTACTCAGGTCTTGATCTTCATCTCCGAGCTGTTCAAGAACTACTGGTGGGCCGGCTGCTTGCTGATTGCAGCCGTCAGCTTCTCGATCCAGCGCTGGTACCAAACCGAAAAGGGTCGCTTGTGGATTGACCGCAACTTGCTCAAAGTGCCGGTCATCGGCGACTTGCTGCGCAAGCAGGCGGTATCGCGCTTCACACGTACGCTCTCTACCTTGCTGCAGTCGGGTGTGCCTGCGGTGCAGAGCTTGGAGATCACGCAGAAGGTCGTCGGCAACCGCGTGATTGCCGATGCAACCAACTACATCCGCCAGCGCATTCTGGAAGGCACGGACATCTCGACGCCGCTCAAGCAGACCGGCGCATTCCCTGCCATCGTGGGCTACATGGTGGCCGTGGGCGAGCAATCCGGTGAGCTCGAACAGATGCTCGATCGCGTGGCCGTCGCGTACGACGACGAGATCGATGTTGCGACGGAGCGCATGACGAGCGTGATCGAACCGATCATGATCGTGGTGCTCGCCGTGGTTGTGGGCTACATCGTCGTATCGATCGTGCTGCCGATCCTCCAGATCGGACAGTTCAAGTGAGGCCGCGCGCCGGCCCAAACAGGAGAATCATGAAGATCCAACGCAATGCCCGCCGCGCGGGCTTCACACTGGCCGAAATGATGGTCGTGATCGTCATCATCGGCTTGCTAGCAACCTTGGTCGTGCCGAACGTGATGCAGAAGTTCAGCCAAGGCCAAAAGGCCAAGGCGAAGACGGACATCACCGCGATCGCGAACGGCCTGACGGAGTACGCCATGAACAACGCAGGGCGCTACCCCGACAGCATCGAAGCTTTGGTGACGCCGGATGTGAACGGTTACACCTATCTCAATCAGAAGTCGATGCCCAAGGACCCGTGGGGCAACGAGTACGGCTACGAGGCGCCGCAGCCTGGCCAACCCGATCCGCGCGTCTACACGCTCGGCAAGGACCAAGCTCCGGGTGGCGAAGGCGACGACGCCGACATCGACAACTTCACGATCCGCGGCGACGGCGGCTGATCCGCTGACCATGTACCGCTTGGATCCCACACGACGCCGTTCGGCGGGCTTCAGCCTCGTCGAACTGATCGTTGTGCTCGTGATCCTGGCGATGATGGCCGCCATCATCACGGTCAACTGGCGCGCGATCCTGCCTAAGACGGAACTGCATTCCGCTGTGCGCGACCTTGCAGCCACGTTGCAGACCGCGCGTTCGGAGTCCATCTCGCGCAACAGTACTTGGCATGTGCAGTACGACGTCGACAAGTCGCTGTGGCGAATCGTGACGCCCTATCGCGAAGGCGGCGTGTTGGCTCTGGTAGAAGACGAACGCGTGGCTCTGCCTTGGAAGAGCTTGCCGGATTCGGTGCGCTTTCAGGCCATCACGGTCGATGGCCTCGAGTACGCCAAGGGTCTGGTGTGGGCGCGCTTCGACCCTATCGGAACGGCGAGCACGCACACTGTCTTGCTCGTGCAACCAGCGACAGAAACTCGCTACACGATCGAAGTCCAAGGGTTGTTAGGTTTGATTGACTACCGCGAAGGCGTGTGGGTGCGGCCCGCTCCGCGCGAGGATGACTTCAAGTGATCCGTCCTGCACGCCACAGTCAGATGCAAGGCTTCACGCTGGCCGAGGTGGCGGTCACGATCGTGATCGTGGGCATTGGTCTTGTGCTGGTGCTGCAAGGACTCAACACAGCCAAGCTAACCGCGGCTCAAACGCGCAACCAAAAGCTCGCTCGTGAGTTGGGGCTGTACACGTTGGGCCAAGTCGAAAGCGGCGTCTATCGCGACGATGTTTCCGAAGGCTTGCGTGGTGACTACTCGCAGGAAGGTTGGCCTGACTTCAGCTACGAGGTGGCTGTGGGTGACCAGAGCTTCACCGAAGAGGCGGTGGTTGATCCCAACGATCCCTCCAAACCGTGGGACAACTGGGCCCAAAATCGCGCCGCCCAAGACGACCAGACTACTGAGGAAGAAGAGGACGAAGAGCAGCAAGAGCCCTACGAGAAGGTCCGCATTCGCGTGCGTTTCCCGCGGCTGGCCGAGGCCAAGAACGAGTTGGTCCTTGAGCGCTGGGTGCCTTGGGAACAGGTCTACGGCGAGAGCACTGACGAGACGACTGCTACCGATGGCACCACCCCCACCGACGGTGCGAACAGCGGCACTGGAGCACCGACGGGGGCGAATACCGGCAGCACGACTACCGGAGGTGCAAAGTGAACGTCCAACTACGACGCGGCACACGAGCAGGCTTCACGCTCGTCGAAGTGCTGCTGACGCTGTTGATCATGAGCATGATCATGGTGTCC
>JBILXQ010000342.1:0-3645 GCA_044378375.1 Planctomycetota bacterium | reverse complement strand
GACGAAGGCGGCGCGACAGGGCGCTTGGGCGGTGTGTGGGGCTTGGTCGACGGCGCACCGGTAGCGTTGTTCGACATGGCGCTGCGCCCCGACTGGACTTCAGCGCGCACTGTGCGGCGCGTGTGGTTTGAGGCGCCGCTCACGAGCTTGAAGAGCGCCGAGGTCCAAGCGGCTCCGTTCTACGCTTGCTCGGCCCCGCGCGTGGAAGGGGACGACTGGGTCATCGATGCTGTGGACGAATCGTGGCAGCCGATCCAGGACAGTCCGACCGTAAGTGCGACGGTGCAGGTGCGCGTCTTGTCGCAGGTGGGGCTCGTGTGGTTCGAGCGCGAGGCACTGCGCGACTCGGCTGGTGCGGGCCCTTGGCGCGTGCGCGGTCTGCAACGCGACCTCGAGCGAGCCGTGCCCGCGGGCGAAGCCTACGACTGGTGGATTGAGCGTATCGTGGGCGCAACTGTGGTAGCAGGGAGTTCCGGCACGGCGCGCAGGTGACTAGAGTGCTGGGCATCATGAGCACGCAACCCTCTACGCAACTCGAGACCTTTCCGAATCCGCGCTCCGGGCGCGCGTACGAGATCCGCTTCGATTGCCCAGAGTTCACCTGCCTGTGCCCCAAGACAGGTCAGCCTGACTTCGCCACGATTCGCATTCGCTACACGCCGGCGGAGCGCTGTGTCGAGTTGAAGAGTCTGAAGCTGTACTTGTGGAGCTATCGCGATCTCGGTGCCTTCCATGAGGCCGTGACGAACAAGATTTTGGATGATTTGGTGGCCGTGACCCAGCCGCAGCGCATGGTGGTCGAGGGCGATTTCTGGGTCCGCGGTGGGATCAAGACGGTGGTGGAAGCGCACTACCCCTGACGGAAGGACCTCTGAGGGAACGAATTTTCCGCCCCTGGACTACCGATGTCGATTCTGGGGACTTCGGCGCGTGGCGCGCCTGCGTAGGGAGTGGTACCTTTCGGGTGCTGGGTCTCCGCATGGCCCGCTCCCGACTATGTCCGCCACTGTCCGCACAGCCTTTGCTTGGGGGGCCCTCGTGGCTTGCCTCATCCCTAGCCTTGGGGCGCAGGGAGTTGCACCGCGCCGTCAGGCGAGTGCCTTGGTGCCCTTCGACAATCAGGTCGGTCGTTACCTGAATTTTGAGGTCGGCCAAGTCCAGCCGATGGCGCTCTCGGCGGATGGGACGCAGCTGTATGTGGTCAACACCCAAGGCTGGCGACTCGCCGCTATGGAGACCGGTTCACAGCAGCTCCTGTGGGAGGCCCCTGTGGGTATCGGGGCCTGCAGCGTGGTCGCGCGCCCGGGTACGGACGAGCTGTGGGTTGTGGACCGCGTGCAGTCGAGCATCAGCATCGTCGACACGAACCTGCATGCGATTGTGCGCACCATTCGTGTGGGTGCGGAACCGCATCACCTCGTGTTCTCGCCCACGGGCGATCGGGCGTGGGTGTCCTGTGCGGCCGCAGCGTGCGTCGATGTGATCGAGACAGCTGCGTACGCCAAGCGTGCCAGCATCGCCATTCCCGCCTTGGAGCCGCGCGCTCTTGTGTACGCCGCTGGTCGTGTGTGGGTGGTGCCGTTCCAATCCGGCAACAACACCACGGGTCGCGGTTTGAGCAGCAACCTGCCCTCGACTGTGACTGCTGTGCAGCGCCTCTCGGGCACCCCGGGCGTGTCCAGTTTACCTGACAGAGACTTGCTGGCGATCACACCGGGAGCCACACCCGCAGACGATGCGCTCGATCCCACGCGCACGGTGCGCGGCTTGGGCACGATGCTCTTCAATGCGCATCTGCGTCCCGGCACGACGGAGTTGTGGATTCCGCACACCGAGGCGTTGAACGCCGAGGTGGTGGGGGAAGGCACCTTCATCGGCGGCCAATCCGTGCGCAATCGTCTGGCAGTGGTCGACCTATCCGGTGCCACACCCACGCGCTGGCACGACTTGGATGCGTTAGCACCGAGTCCAGATGTGCGCTGCGCACAACCCACCGGGCTGGCCTTCGATAGCGCACACAACCGCGTCTTCGTCTGTGGCTATGGCTCGGACTTGGTGGCCGTGTTGGGGCTGCAGGCTGGTGGCACGTTGGTTTGGCAGGGCTCTCTGCGCATGCCGCCCAAGCAGACCTACCCGCGTGGCTCTGGTCCGCGCGCGGCGCTCTACGATCCCGGAGACGAGCTCTTGTGGGTCTACAACAAGAACGATGCTTCGGTGACGAAGATCGATGCCGCCGGCCTGCCGCAGGCGCCGAACTTCCACGCCAATGCACCCATCCCCGCAACCATCGGCTTTGAAGCGCGCTCGACAGAGGAGCGGCTGGGCCGGCACTTGTTCACGGATGCGCGTCTCTCGGGCTCGAAGACGACCTCGTGTGCCAGCTGCCATGTCGATGGCCACACGGATGGTCTCTTGTGGGACTTGTCCGATTATCTTGACAGCGAAGGCACCCCGGCCGGTTCGCAGACGTTTGCGCTCGACAACAAGGGCCCGCTCGTCACGCAAAGCACGCGCCGCATGGAGGAGACGGGGCCGTATCACTGGCGCGGTGAAAAGCGCCATCTGAACGACTTCAATGCCTCGTTCATCACGCTGCTGGATCGCACCGTCAACGGACAGAAGGCGCACATCGCCGGCGACTTCCAGTACCTGCGCCACTACATCAATCGCTTGTCGTTGCCTGCGAATCCGCGCCAGCAACCCGACCGCAGCTGGACCAGCGCGCAGCTGGAAGGCGCGCGCTTGTTCTCGCAACGCGTGCTCGACAATGGACGCACCTGTGCTTCTTGCCATGTGTTGCCGCTGGGCACCAATGGGGAAGTGTCCTTGGGTGTGGTCGACGGAGCCTTGCGCTCTGCGGATGTGCCGGCCTTGCGTGGAGTTGGTGACAAGGAGTCCGAGCCGATCCAACTGGGCGGGGCCTTTGCCACACGACCGGAAACAGGCACCGGGCTGATGCATGCGGGCAACTATGCGCGCCTGCAAGACAGCTTTGTGCGCAACGCGCTCAATGTGGGGCCGCACTCGTTCACGCTGTCCGCGGCGGAGGCCGATGCGTTGGCGGAGTTCTTGCGCGCCTACGACACGGGGCTCGCGCCTTCGACCACGTGGCAAACGACGATGCGCGTGGAGAACACACATGCGGTTGTCGTGGGGGACTTGGCCTTCCTCAAGCGCCAGGCCGCGCTGGGGCATTGCGACCTGATTGTCTATCGCTCGCTCGTGGCAACAGCTGCGCCGCGCAGCGGTTGGTACGACCCCGCCACGGACTCGTTCCGCATGTCGTCGGCCGGCGTGCGCATGACGCAGGCCTCGTTTGTGGCCGAGGCACTTGCTGGTTCACCTGTGACGTTCTTGGGCGTGCCCGTGGGCATGGGCCTGACCATGGGCATCGACCGGGATTGTGACCAACTGCTGGATCTTGATGAGGTCGTGCAAGGCACGGACCCGGATGATGTCGATAGCGATGGCGACAAGTTGCCCGATGGTTGGGAGCTGTCGCGTAGCTTGGATCCGCTCTCCTTTGACTTGGTCACCGCCGACACGCAAGCACCTTCACTGACGGGGCCGGTGCGCGTCACCTACGCCACCACCAACAGCATCAAGTTCGAGTTTGATGCGGATGAGCAATCGCGTGTGCACGTG
>JBILXQ010000341.1:0-3647 GCA_044378375.1 Planctomycetota bacterium | reverse complement strand
CCCAACACAGCGGTCATGCCGACCAACAAGATGGCCATCGCCACGAGCACCTCGAGGATGGTGAAGCCAGCGCGCGCCGATCGAACGGGAAGCTTCATAGGTTCCAGTCCTCGCGATACCCGCTGACGACCACTTCGCGCACCGTGGGCTGACCCCAGTGCACCATGGAACCTTGGGCGTGCGTCAAGGCTTGCGTGCCACGCGCCGCGCGACGCACCGTGACCTCGGGGCCCGAGCGGGTCACGACTTCCATCCATTCGCCATCGATCAACACATGCGCGTTGTCGGTATCCGGCAGGTGACGCGCATCGTCGACCGTGAAGCTGGTCTCCTCGGTCGCCAAAGGTCGCAACAAGCGCGTACGCCGCAAGCGATCTTGCGGACGCTCGATCTCCAACTCAATGCGCACGCGCCTCGGCAACAAGGGCCGGTCCTTGACCTTCGGTGCGTAGTCCCACGGCGCATTCCAAGGATGAATGTCGCGATCGGGACGAGCGCGATTCCACGCATCCCACGCGGCCACGGCATCCTCGGCGTCCGTGCCCAACGACCAACCATCGTGCACGACAGAGGTCTGTCCAGCCATTTGGACACCTAGCCACAAGACGCCGCCGCACACATCATCGGTGGTGCCGGCCGGCGGCTTGTTCGCCACACCGTAGAAGTCCGGCGCGAAGAAGGACTTGCTGGTGACATCGGACACGAGGCGTTCGCCACGATGCACACGGCCTTCCGAGCGCGCATCGCGATCGGTCAGCGAGGCGGGCACGACGCCCCACACCACTTCAATCAGCTCGGGCGCGCTGCGCTCGATCACGATGCCTTCCACAGGTGCAGCGGGCGCACCATCGCGCTCGCGCGCCGCCATAGCGCTGCGCAAGCGCGCGACCTCAGCGGCGGAAGCGGCTCGTACCATGCGCAAGCGCGGCCACGAAGTCTCGACCACGCCATCGCCATCAGAATCAAAACGCACCCACTCAGCCACAAAATCGCCGGATGTGCCTGGCTCCAAACCACGCAGATCGCGCGTGAGCAACTCGCTCACCACCGCTGCTTGTTCCATCACGCCGCGCCGTGTTTCGCCGGTTCGCCACAGGGACAGAGTGCGATCGAAGATCTGGAACACCAACAAGACCAGCAATGCCAGCAAGCCAGTCGCCAGCAGCAGCTCGATCAAAGTGAAGCCGCCTGTGCGGTGCGCGCGCGTCCTCATCGCTCCATGCTCCGCAGCGTCGTCGACGGCGCATAGTAGAAGACCGAGAAGAGGCGCAGCTTGGGCGTACGCTTCCAACCGTGGGACAAGCCTGTGACCGGATCGAAGGCCCGTTGATCGTAGACCGCGTGCACGCGCCACTCGGCGCGGTCTGATTGCGCCATCACGGGCACGGCACTTTCGTTGAGGTTGCCACGCTGCAGCAGCTTGACGCGCGGATCTTCTTGCGGATCCAGATCCCAAGGTGCTTGTGCATCCGTCTTTTGCAGCGCACGCAGGCGCACGCCGTCGGCCTGAGCCTCGGCGTAGAACACACCGGTCCAGTACGCGGCCGGATGATCGACCGCAAAGCTGTGGTAGCTCAGCTCGGGCGCGTCGGCCTTGTCGGCCCAGCGATCGGGATAGCGCGCCGGGAACAAGATCACCATCTCGCCCGCGGAGTGCGCCGAAGGAGTGGTGCCAAAGCGACCACGGAACAAGCCTGAGCCGCGCTCATCGCGCAGCCCCGGTTGCTGCGAAGCACGCGGCATCTCCAAGGCGCCGCTGACGATACGCGTGTAGTGCAGCAACTCCTCGCCGATCAAGACGAGCCCCTCGGGCGGGAACGCATCGGTGGCGGCCAAAGGCAAGGTCGCGTCCAGCGCGCCGATGCCGCCGCCTAGAGTCGACACAACCATGTGCTCGAGGAACGCGATCGGCTCGGTGGCCGAGTGCGGACCAGGATCCGTGCCGAGCAAACCGCGGCCATTGGAAGCGACCGTGATCGTGCCAGTGGAAGCATCGAGCTGTGAGTAGCCCACGATCTCGTCACCGATCTTCAACAAGCCGCCGGCCTGCGGCAGGTCGTTGAGGAACTCATGCGTGCCGCCGAGCACACCAAAGGCGGTGCGCACCGCTGTCGGCGCCACCAAGATGGTGGTGTCATCTTCGGAGATGCTCTGGATCAGCACCAAGCTCGCGCCGGCAGCAGCCTCGGGGTCCACGTTCGGCGTGCTGCGCCCGAATTGATGATCACCAAAGATCACTTCATCCACGGTCACACCAGGCACCACACCGGTCAGCCCGTTTGCCGCGCCACCCAAGGCTACTCCAGAGACGAGGCGCGGCCGTTCGCCGCTCGGGAAGCTCGCGATGCGGGTCAGCAAGCGCGTCTCCACATTCGCCACCGTCGAGGATTGGCCCTGCTGTTGCGGCTGTTGCGCCGTGGCTACAAACGGCTCGGGCGAGCGATCCTCGAAGGCCACCCAGGTGCGGTTCAACAGACCCGGATCTTCCGGCACCGGCCCGCCTTGCGGGTTCTCAATGCCTGCGGGCCGAATCGCATTGACGGGTTGTTCCCAAGCACTGGTGCCGACCAAAGGCGCTGCTTGGTAGGCGCGATGCACCAACAACGGCCAACCCGGATGGTCCGGCGTGGGCCCCGACAAGAAGATGGCATCGCGACGACCGGGGCGACCTTGGTCCGGGCCAGCCGGCGGCAGGGCGATGACAGGCAAGATGCGCGTGCCGGCGGGATGCAGGTGCGAGTAAGTGCCGAGCACACCGCGGAAGCGGAAGTGTGCTTCGACCGCGCGTGAGATCGGGTGATCCGCGACCGTGTTCTCTGCCACGCCTTGGCGCGGATCCCATTGGAAGCCACCGCTTTGGGCGCCTGCGGACTGCTGTACAGCCGTTTTGACAACGGCGCTGGTGCTCGGCGGAGACACCGGACCTCCACCTGGGCCGCCACCGCCTCCACCACCGGGCGTGGTCGGAACCTGCACCGCCACATCACCGCCCGACACGATCACGTCGTAGACACGATTGAGAGCGGCAGGCTCGTCACGCACCAACTGGCCATTGGTGGAATCAAAGTGGTCGTAGCGCACCCACTCGGTGTACTCCGCGTCTTGCAAGCGCGTGATCTGCGCCAACTGCGGGTTCTGCGCCGTTGCCGACAGGAACCCGTTGACCGTGCCAGCTCCCTGCACAGGCAGCGAAATGGGCACCACATAGCAGCGCCAGCGCAGTTGCGTCTGGACCGTGACCGCCGGTTGCCCCGCACCGCCGCCGACGACGATGTTCGGATTCCACTGCGCCACAAAGCTGCGCTGGCCACCGATGCGTGCGGCTTGGTTGCCTTGCAGATTGGCGATGTTCGGCAGCGTGGGCGCCCCTAGACCGCGTTGCGCAATCGACAGCGTGCGATCGTTCCAACCCGAGTAGCGCACAATCTCGATGCCGCCGATGGCTGCACCATTGGCATCTTGGGCTTGGCCCGTTTGCGCGCTGATCAGAGTCTGCACGATGGCGGCGTAGCCTCCACTCGGGCTGAAGGCCGACATGTACTCGCTCGCCGGAGTTGCATTGCCCGTGTCATCGCCATCATCGGCGCAACGCAACACAAGGCCGGTGGCTGTGGAGTTGGACAAGATGCCATCGCCCAAGGTGATGC
>JBILXQ010000034.1:0-13254 GCA_044378375.1 Planctomycetota bacterium | reverse complement strand
GCGAACGCCAACGCATGTCGACGCGTAGCATGGTGCGCCGGCCACCGTCCTCAATCTCGCCCAGCGGAGTGGCAAAGTTGTCGGCCGACAGGCGCGTCACGAGCGTGCTCAGATCCAAGTTGGCTGCACGCACCTTGTCCTCGTCCAACAGGATGCGCAACGAATCTTCCAGCGCGCCCCACACTTCCACGCGGCCCACGCCGTCGACGGCTTCCAAGCGACGCTTGACTACAGACTCCAACAACCAGTCCGTGCGATCCGAGTCACCCGGATGGAGCACGGCGAAGAACATGGCGGGGAGTTCACTCTGGCTCCACGACCAGATGCTGATCTCCTGCACGCCGCTCGGCAGGGTGGCGCGGGCGCGCTCGATGCGGTCGCGTACCTCTGCCTTCGCGAGGTCCATGTCCAGATCGGCACGGAACTGCAAGAAGAGGCCAACTTGGTCCTGCGAGGAGTTGGAGTCGATGTCCTCGATGCCCGGCAGCGTGCGGAACTGCTCTTCCAGCACGCGCGCCACTTCCTCTTCGTTCTCCTGCGCGCTGGCGCCGGGGTTTGTCAAAAATACTTGCAGGCCAGGGTTGCTGATGCCATCGGGCATCAGCTGCAGCGGGATGGTCCAGTACGAGGCCACTCCCACGACCAAAACCGTGGCAAACAGCACCAACAGCAGCACCGGACGCGCCACGAGTTGCGCATGAAAGCGGTGGGCGGTCATGCGCGCTCCTCGCGGCGGTACAGCAAGCGGTACACAGCCGGTACGACCACCAGCGTGAGTAGCGTCGAGCTCGTCAAGCCCGCCACCACCGTAATGGCCATGGGAGCGCGCAACTCAGCACCCGCCCCGGCACCCATCGCGCCGACCACGGGCACCCACGCAAACCAACCTGTCATGGGCAGCAGGCCGATGACGGTGGTGTTGGCTGTCATGTAAATAGGACGCAGGCGTGTCGCGCCCGCCTCCATGACGGCTTCGCGCACACCCAAGCCGCTGGCGCGGTTCTGGTTGATGCGGTCAATCAGCACGATCGCATTCGCCACCACGATGCCGGCCAGCAGGATCAACCCGATGAACACGACCACTGAAAGCGGGATGTGCAAGGCGAGGTTGGTCCACACCACACCCACAAAGGCGAGTGGTACGGTGACGAGAATGATCAGCGGTTGGAGCAGCGACTCGAACTGACCTGCCATCACGACGTACACCAAGAACAGCGCGAAGAGCAGCGCCCAGCGCATCGACTCTTGCGCGACTTCCATCTCGCGCTTCTGGCCGCCAATCTGCACGATCGCATCGCCATGCGGCTTGAGGTCGGCGAGGGCTGCTTCCACACGCGCGGTAATGCCTCCGAGGTCGTCACCTGCTGCGGCTGCACCGACCACAGCCGCACGCGTATTGCCAATGCGGCGAATCTCGGCTGGCCCGTCGACCACCGTGACGCGGGCCACATCACGCAAGCGCACGGGGCGATCCGCGGTGGGGTTCACGACCAGCTCCAGTACCTGCTCCAAGTCGGAGCGCACGAACTCGTCACCCAAGACGCGCACATCGATGCGGTCATCACCATCAACGAAGCGTGTGCCTACCTTGCCGAGCACGGCATCGCGCACCAGATCACTGGTGCGCTGCAAATCGAGGCCGTACTCCAAGGTCTTCTCGCGATCGAAGACAATGCGTGCTTCCGGGTTGCCTGTGCGCAAGCTGGTGCGCACATCCGAGAGGCCTTCGACCGCCGAGAGACGACGAGCCACGTCTTCGGCTGTGATGCGGATGTCTTCCAGATTCCAGCCCAGCACTTCGACCTCGACTGGTGCTTCCAGTGCGAAAGGCGTGGGGCGTGTGAACTGCACACCGCGCACAGCAGGGTGAGCGGCGATGGTGTCGCGCACGCGTTCGAGCACGAGCTCTTCGGCCGCCGGCGTGGCATGCGTGGCTTGCAAACGCACGGTCAAACGCGCGGTGTGCTTGCCTTCCGCCTCGGTCGTGAGCGCATCACGCTCGATACCTACTACGAGTGCGGTCAGCTCTACACCCTCCAGCTTGCGTACTGCGGCATCGATCTCCGCCAGAGCTGTGTCGGTCACCGACAGCGGCGTGCCTGCGTCGAGTTGAACTTTGGCTGTGAACTCGCCTTGGTGGATCTCAGGCAGGAGATCGACACCGAGCTTGGGTACTTGGATCACGGTGACAGCCAGTGTGGCCATCGATACCAACACCACCAGCCACGGGCGATCGAGTGCGGCACCCAACAAGCGCGGATACGCGGCTTCCACGCGCGCCCACAACCAATCGTGCACGCGCAGCAGTGGATGGAAGATCCAGCCGCACAGCTTGGCCAGCAGTCCCACGAAGAGCACCACTCCACGTACCAGCGTGAAGAGCAGCGAGAGCGGATGGCGACGCGTGGTCTCGGGAGCAACCGGAGTAGGAGCCGATTCGCCAGCGGCAAGCCCTGACACAAAGCGTGACCCCGCCAGCACCGGAATGAACAGCACCGCAACGACCAACGACACCAACAACGAGACCACTACCGTCAGTGCTTGATCGCCAAAGACACGCCCTGCGACCCCGTGCACAAAGACGATCGGCGCAAAGACCGCGATGGAGGTGAGCGTCGAACCCACCACAGCACCCGCCACTTCGCGCGTGCCTGTCACCGCGGCTTCCAGCGGTGAATCGCCCAACTCGCGGCGGCGCATGACGGACTCAAGCACCACGATGGACGCATCCACGATCATGCCGATGCCCAGCGCCAAACCGCCCAACGACATGATGTTCAGCGACACGCCGTACAGCTGCATCGGCGCGAAGGTCACGATGACCGAGATGGGGATCGACAGCGCGATGACCAAAGTTGGCGCAAAGCGGCGCAGTGCCAACCAAATCACGAACACCGTCAACAGGCCGCCAATCCAGGCTGAATCCTGCACATCCTTGATGGAATCGCGAATGAAGGTCGACTGGTCCGACAAGACTTCGATGCGCGCATCGTTGCGCAGCTGGAAGGCCAAGAACTGGGCGTTGTCGCGCTCCATCCAGCCAGGTGGCCCACGCTCGCCACGTGTCTCGCGCTCGGTCCACCAGCTGCGCTGGGCTTCGGTGCCGAGCACCTTGGCGCGCACTGCATCGACGAGCTCCACGATGTTCGCACCCGCTTCGCGGTAGATGGCGATCTCGACTGCTTCGCCACCGTCGAGACGCGTCACCACTTCGCGCTCTCTGTGCGTGCGCTCGACGGTGCCCACATCGCGAATGCGAATCGCGGCACCGTTGCGCCGTTCGAGCACCAAGTCAGCGATCTCTTCCACGGCGCGGAACTCGTTGAGCGTGCGCACCAAGTACTCGGTCGAGCCTTCGCGCACCAAACCGCCGGAAGCATTGAGGTTCTCTTGCGCCAAGCGCGCCGGCACCAAGGCCGGATCCAGCTTTTGCGCCGCCATGCGGAAGGGATCGATGCGCACGCGGATCTCTTCCTCGAGACCGCCGCGCACTTGCACTGCGGCCACACCGGCCAACGACTCGAGCTCACGCTCGACGCGCTCTTCGGCCAGCCAGCGCAGCTGCACCAGCTCGCGCTCGCCACCGCCCGCGCCTTGCGGGCGCACCAAGGCCAAGCGCAGCACCGGATCCAAATTCGGGTCGTAGCGCAAGATCAGCGGCTTCTCGACACCTTGCGGCAAGAACACGCCATCGAGCTTGTCGCGCACATCCTGCACGGCGAAGCTCATCTCCGTGCCCCACTCGAAGTCGAGCACCACATCGCTGGTCTCGGCGCGTGAGGTCGAGGTTGCGCGCACCAAGTGCGGCAAGGTGGCGAGTGCTTCTTGCACACGCCGCGACACGCGGTCCTCCACATCCTCAGGCGCGGCACCGGGCCAGTTGGTGCGCACCGTCAAGGTCGGATAGCCAATCTCGGGCAGCAGATCGACCGGCAACTTTTGCAACGACAGCACGCCAAAGACTGCTGCTGCGATCACGAGCATCGAGACCGCGACAGGTCGCGCCACCACAAGTTGCAGCACGGCCTGCAAGAGGCCGCGTTCGGCATCGCGCTCACTCACGCGCTTAGCCTTCCTCGACTACATCGGCGCCGTCTTCCAGCTCGCGATTGCCGACCACAATGACGCGTGTGCCTGCGGGTACTTCGTGGCCTTGCGGCAGCACTTCCACATGCTCGTCATCAGCGAAGCCTTCGCGCACCTTGATCCGCCGAGCCTTGCCGCTCTCCATGATGTAGACGAGCGTCTCTTCGCCTTCGCGGCGCAGCGCGCGCTTGGGCACCACCAAGGCTTGCGGGTGGCGTTCGACCACCACCTCCACGCGCACGAGCATGCCGGGCAGCAAGCGGTTTGCGGCGCTGTTGGCCGGCGCATCGCTATCGCCTTCCGCGCGCGGCTCGAGCGCCACAACCACACGGAAGCTGCCGCTTTGCGGGTCAATCGAGGGCGACACGCGCTTGATCGAACCTTTGAAGCGTGCTTGCGGCAATGCTTCGGCACGCGCGTGGATCTCAAGCGCGTCTTTGGCCGCGTACAGCGCGAGCTCGCGTTGCGGCCTGTACAGGACACAGGACAAAGCCGAAGCATCCGTCAATGTGAAGGTTGCCGTGGTCGGTCCCGTGGTGTCGCCCACGCGCACCGTGCGTGCCGCGATCACGCCTGCGAAGGGGGCGGTGAGCTTGGTCCACGACAAGTCCAGCTCGGAGCGTTCGACCGACAGCTGGGCTTTCTCGCGCGTGGTGCGTGCTGCCGCAATCTCCACCTTGGCGCGTTGAATCGCCAAGCGCGCGCTGTCGACTTCACTGCCCGCGGCATCACGCTGCACCTTGAGCGTGTCGAGTTGCTGCGCAGAGACAAGACCGGTCTTCTCGTTGCGCTCGTACTCGCGGATCTTTTGTTCATGCTCGAGCCGGAGCTTGGTCACGCGGGCTTCGGCTTCCACGACCGCGAACTCCGCCTTCTTGATGGCATCGTCCGTCTCGGCCAGGCGCACGCGCGCATCTTGCACTGCGTTTTGCGCGGCAGCGGAGTCCAGCTCCATGAGCACCGCATCCTTGGCCACGCTGTCGCCTTCTTCGGCGTGGATGGCGGTGACCACGCCGGAGGTGCGCGGGTAGAGCTTGATCTCACGCTCGCTCTCGACCGTGGTCGTGGTCTCGACCGTCCGCACCATCTCGCGTTGTTCGACAAGTGCGGTGCGCACCCGTGCGGCTTCGCGCACCTTGGGTCCGCTGGCGAGTCCCGCGTCCGGTCCACCTGCTTCCATGGAGCACGCCGCGAAGTACCACAAAGGCAACACACAAGCGCCTAAGCGCAACAGCAGACGGGGGGGGATCATGAGCGAGGTGGCGAGGAGGGGATCGTTCGCAGAGTCCGCGCAAGCTAGACTCCGGCGGTTGCTAACACCCTCTCAAGCGTTGACGACCATCTTAGAGCGGCTGGCCCCTGCGGCTGCCGTCGAACTCGTTCGACTTGCGCAAGCGCGCGGCCGAGTGCTCGCCACGGATGTGGCTTCGGACTTGGATCTGCCTCCGTTTGAGAAGAGTGCCATGGACGGATACGCCGTCCGGAGCGGAGATTTTCCGTACGGTCCGCGCTCGTTGCGTTTGGCGGGTGAATCGCGCGCCGGGATGCCGTACCCCGGGACCGTCGAGGCGGGCGAGTGCATTGCGATCTATACCGGCGCGCAGGTCCCTGCGGATTGCGACGCGGTGGTGATGGTCGAGAAGAGCCGTTTAGAGGGTGAGATGGTGCATCTGGAGGACCGGCCCAAGCCCGGCCAGCATGTGTGCCACAAGGGCGAGGACCTCAAGAAGGGCGAGCTGACCCTGCGCGCGGGCAAGCGCCTGTCGGCGATCGATTTGTCGGTCTTGGCCGCGGTGGGGGTCGAGTACGTCCCTGTGCGCCCGCGGCCGCGGGTGGCGCTCTTGACCACCGGTGACGAGCTGGTGCCCGTGTCCGTCATCCCCGCTATCGGCCAGATCCGCGAAGGCAACACCTACTACCTCGCTGGGCGCCTCGAGCAAAGCGGCGCCGTGGTCGAGAACCTGGGCATCGTGCCCGACGACGAGACGCAGCTAGAGCGCATTGTGCGTTCCGTGCTGTCGCGCTGCGATGTGCTGATCACGACGGGTGGGGTCTCGATGGGCAAGTACGACATGGTTGGCGCCGTGCTCGAGCGTGTCGGTTTTGAGCCCGTGTTCCACAAGATCTCGATCAAGCCCGGCAAGCCGCTGTGGTTTGGCATGTGCGGTTCGACGCCGGTTTTTGCCCTGCCGGGCAATCCGGTGTCGTGCCTGATCGGCTTCGAAGTCTTCGTGCGGCCGGCCCTCGCGAAGCTCGAAGGCGAGCCCGAGGACACCTGGCAGGACACCCGCCTGACCGGCCGTTGGCGCGGCGAGCCCACCAAGCCGAACGACCGGCAGCAGAACCTCCCGGTGCGCGTGGTTCGGGCTCCGGATGGGGCGGACGATCTGGTGCCGCTGGCGTGGACGAGCTCGGCGGATATTGTCGAGCTGGCGCGGGCGCAGGGGTTGGCGGTGATTGAGCCGGGGAGTGTGGCGCAGGCGGGGGATGTGGTCGAGTGGCGGCCGCTTGCTCAGTGAGTGGATACTGGTCCAGTTCCGTGTGCACGGCCCCAATGCGTCCTTGTAGGAACGGGTTGCAGCGCCGCGCAAGAACAGGCAGTCCGCAGGCGCGGCAGTTGCCCAGCCCGAGGCCTGGGTCTGTCGCGACGCAAGTTGTTGGCGTAAGTCACAACGAAATCAAGATGATGTTCAAAGCTGCAAATAGTGCGTGCACACGGAACTGGGCCAGTATCCCATGAGAGCCCGCACTCGTTTAGCCCACCTCCTCGGCGCCTGGACCCTCCTCTTCCTCGGCAACCCCGGCCTCCCCGGCGGCCCTCTCACCGCCACACTCGGCCTCATCTGGCTCGCCGCCGCCAGCCTCCTCCCCACCGCCCCCGCGCCCCGCACCGGTTGGCGCAGCTGGCGCCTCTGGACCGACTGGCTGGCCGCCGCCGTCGGACTTTCGGCTCAGTGCTTCTGGAGCACCAAAGTGCTTTGGATCACCCTGCTGGCTGTCGCCATCGTCCCAGGGGTCTACTACGCCGTCGCGGCGATGCTTGCGCGGCGCTTGGTGCGCGTCGGTGTGCCGTTGGCGTTCGCCAGCGCGTACACCGCACTCGAAATCGCGCGCACCCAGTTGGAGCCGCCCTTCGCCTTTGGCTGGATGCGCACCGCGCATTATTACGCCGAGCTTCAGGTGGCCCCGCTGCGTGTGCTCGGTGCGGCGGGCTTCAGCTTTGTGGTGCTGTACGCCGCAGGAGCGCTCGCTTGGCCGTGGATTCAGCGCGAGGTGCGTCCGCGCCGCGCGCTCGGGCATGCGGGCGCGGCTCTCGCGGTGCTCGTACTAGCCGGACTCGTCACGTCACCCGCGCCGACGGAGACCGTGGGGCGCGCCCTGTTGGTGCAGCCCTCGTTCGAGCAGCGCCGCAAGATGGAGCCGCGCTCGGCTCAAGAGCTGTTCCGCGAGTCGTTGCAGCTCACTCGCGAAGGGCTCACCGCACATGGGCCCGTCGACCTAGTCGCATGGGGCGAGACCACCTTGCCGTACTTGTTGGCTGAGCCTGGCCTAGACGCAGCAGCGGCGGCAGGCGCGCGTTCGCCGGAGTGGGCGCGCTACCAGCTCGATGAGCGCGACATGCAGACGCTGCATGAAAACGAGCGCGCTGTGCTGCGCTTGTTGCAAACGGGCAAGACCCCGATTCTGGCGCCGGGCACGATCTACCTGGCTGGAGCTGAAGAACTGCGCCTGATCGATGGTTGGGTGCGGCGCACCAATGCCGTCATCGTGTGGCAAAACGGCCAGCGCTTGGGGCGCGGCGGCAAGCTGCACCTCGTCCCCGGCGCCGAGTCACTGGCGGGGCTCGAACGAGTCGGGCTTGTGCGCGACACCGCCTTTGCGTTGGCGGGCTACATTCCGGATCTCGCGGCGGAGCCCGATGTGGCGGTCGTGGATTTGCCGCTGCGCTCAGGTCGCAGCGTGCGCGCCGCGTTGTCCGTTTGTTTTGACAACAGCTTCGAGGACGTCTACGCGCGCGGCACTGCTCAGGGCGCCGAGTTGCACATCGTCGTTTCGAATGAGGCTTGGTACGAAGAGTCGTTTGAGTACGACCAAATGATCGCCTTCAGCCGCGTGGCTGCGGCCGAGACCGGCCGTGCGCTGCTGCGCGCCACCAACGCGGGGGTCAGTGCCCTGGTCCATCCGGATGGGCGCGTCGAGCGGCTGGAAATCGATGGCCGTGACCGCATGGTGCGGGGCACTTTGGCCGTTGACCTGCCTGTGCCGGTGCGCGCGGCGGCAGGGGAGTTACCCCGGACCGTCTACAGCCGCTTACGCCTCATGTGGTTATGGGGACTAGCCTTGGCGCCGTTGGCTCTGTTGGGTTACTTGCGCTGGCGCTCGCGGTAGAGGGCGCACGAGAGAGGGATGGCCCCGTCCTGCGCGAGTCCCGCACGCATCTGCGTTGCTTTGCTTGACATGGGACGGGGCGCTTCCTACACTCCCCAACCACTGTAGATCCGATGGCGGAGGCAGACTTCTCAAGTCTCTACCGCACAAGGACTTACAGCTACAAGCCCAAAGCGTCACGCGCACAGTCCCTGCTGCGCGGTGCGTCTTGGCCCTCACCAGCCCCCCACAGCCATCGCGGATTCCCGCGCTGCCAGTGCAGATTCCTCTGCGTGGCAACGCGTCCCTCCCGCCCCACCAGCCAGAACTCAAGGCATGAGCTCCCTCGGAAAGATCTTCATCGTCCTGAACCTCGTCCTCGCCGGCGCATTCTTCGGCTGGGCCATGAACGCGTACAACACGAACGCGGAGTTCAAGGCCAAGTACGAGAAGGAGATGGCGGACCACGCTGCTTCGAAGAAGCAACTCGAAGCCGACGTCGCCAAGCTCAAGGCTGAAGGTCAGGAACTGACCACCGCCAAGAACACGCTGCAGAACGAGCGCGACGAAGCGCGTCGTTTGGCCGAGCGCAACAAGGCCGACTACGACAGCGAAACCCAAAAGAACAGCCAGATGCGCGCCGACCTGTCGAAGGTGGCCGCGACCCTGAGCGAAATGGAAGCCGGCAAGGTCAAGCTGCAGGGCGAGCGCGACAAGGCGATCGCTGCCCAGCGTGATGCCGAAGACAAGTCGCGTGCTTCGATGGAAGCGCAGATGGCCGCCGAAAAGGATGCGGCTGACAAGAACGCCGCCCTCGAGACCGCCAACAACATGATCGCCGACATGGAGAAGGCCGCGATGGCCAACTCGAAGGAGATCGGCCGTCTCGAGACCGAGTTGGCGACCTTGGTTGCCAACACCGGCGCGCGCGTCAGCGACTTCGCCGCCATGCCCGACATCAAGGGCGCGGTGCTCGACATCTCGACCGCGGTTCAGCCGGGCCTGATCGCGATCAACAAGGGTACGGCCGATGGCGTCAAGCGCGGCTTCACCTTCGAGATCTACGACGGCAAGGTCTACAAGGGCCAAGCTCGCGTCGAGTTCGTGCACGAGACCATGTGCTCGGCCATTCTGACCCGCTCGGTGGCTGGCCAGTCGATCCGTCAAGGCGACGGCGCGGCGACCCGCCTCTGATCCCTTACGGTCTAAGGAGCATCCACCATGGCAACACCCCGTCCCTCCGCCCGCCCCGCAGCCGCCAAGGGTAAGCCCGAAGCAGCTGCTGACGCGGCAGCCGCCAAGCCCGGCATGGGCATGGCCGAAGCGGTCCAGATCTTCACGGCCATCACGCTCGTGGCGGCCATCGTGGTGATGGATATGTACGCCGCCGCCGCGTTCGGCAAGGGCGTCTTCTTCTAAGCGAGCACATCACGCTGCTACCTACAGGGCCGATCTTCGCGAGAAGGTCGGCCCTGCTTTTTTGCAACTTGCTGTCGTCGAGCGCGATCTAGCGTTTCGTGGTGCTTGAACGCGCAACTGTGACCGCTAGACTCCGCTGAGAGAGGTCGCGCGCCGGATCAAGCGCAGCAGACCTAGCTGGAACACCCCCCGGATGAGCTCGGTTTTCAAACCTCTGCAATGGATGCTCGGCCGTTTCTCGGTCGACATGGGCATCGACCTTGGCACGGCCAACACACTCGTCAGCGTGCGCGGTCGTGGCATTGTGCTCAACGAGCCCAGCGTCGTGGCAGTGGACAAAACCACCGGCGAAGTTCTGAACAACGGCATGGCGGTCGGCATCGAAGCCAAGGCCATGCTCGGCAAGACGCCTGGCAACATCGAAGCCATTCGTCCTTTGAAGAACGGCGTGATCGCCGACTTTGATGTGACGGAGAAGATGCTGCGCTACTTCATCACGAAGGTGCACTCGGGACGCAACTGGGTCAAGCCGCGTGTGGTCATCGCGGTGCCGGTGGGGATCACGGCGGTCGAGCGTCGCGCCGTCATCAACAGCGCCGAACGCGCAGGTGCGCGCAGCGTGTACTTGATCGATGAGCCGCTCGCAGCCGGTTTGGGCATCGACTTGCCGGTGCGCGAGCCGCACGGATCGCTGATTGTCGACATCGGTGGCGGTACGACGGACATCGCTGTACTCGCGTTGGGCGAGATGGTCGTGGCGACGAGCTTGCGCACCGCGGGCGATCACATGGACGAGGCGATCATTGCGCACCTGCGTCGTCATCACAACTTGCTGATCGGCGAGCAAACAGCCGAGCGCATCAAGCTGACGATCGGCTCGGCGTGGCCGATGAAGACCGAGTTGTCGATGGAGGTGAAGGGCCGTGACAGCGTCACAGGTCTGCCGCGCAAGACGACTGTGACATCGATCGAGATTCGCGAGGCGTTGAGCGCGCCGGTGCGTCAAATCTGCGAAGCAGTGCGTGGCGTGCTGGAAGAAGCACCGCCGGAACTGTCAGCGGACTTGGTCGATCAAGGCCTCACCTTGTGCGGTGGCGGTTCGCTGCTGTACGGCTTGTCCGAAGCGATTTCGGAGTCCTTGTCGATTCCTGCCAAGGTCGCGGACGATCCGTTGACCGCCGTTGCGCGCGGTACGGGCGTGTTCCTCGAAAACCTCGAGGTGTTCGCACCTGTGCTGTCTTCCGGCGAAGAGGACTGAGCGGCCGCCCTGCGGTCGTGGTGCGTCGTGGGGGTGCTGCGCTCGCGCACACTGCAGCTGGTGTTGCTGCTACTGTGCCTTGCTCTCTCGTTGCGCCGTGTCGAGGGCATGGAGCAAGCCTGTGCAGTACTTTTGACACCTGCACGGTATGTGGCCGTACTCGCCCAGCCCTTCGTGTGGTTGCGTGGGCGAGCCGTGCAAGCCGAGGATGGCGCGAGCCTGCTGCAGGGCTCGCAACGCGTGCGTGCTGCGTTGGCCACGGCAGTCCTACCACTCGAGCCGGAGCTGCGTGCGGGCCGCACCTTTGTGGCATGCGAGGTCGTGGCGCGCGTGGAGCGTGCTCCTGATCGCTTGTTGGTGCGCGCGGCTGATGATCTCGCCGTGCGTGTGGGCGATCCGGTGGTGCTGCAGAACCACTATGTAGGTCGCGTGAGCGGCGAGCGGGATGGTGAGTGGGAGATTGAACTGGTTACAGCGCGCGACCATCGCGTAGGAGCCATCGCGCGGCACGAAGACGAAATCGCGCGCCTTGTGGTGGGTGGGTTGCGCCGTGAATTGAGCCGCGAGCGCGGCACCGGAGCACCTGCGGTGGTGCTGGCGGCTCATGCCCCGAGTGATCGTCGCGTGCGCGCGGGCGATGTGCGTGTGCAAGAGACGCCGGATGCTTCGGGGCATGCGGGCCGCACGCGCGCCAACGGCTACAAGCTCGGCGAGTTGGAAGTGCTCGTGGAAGGAGCCGCGGTGTTGCACGGCGTGCGCACGCAAGTGGATTGGGAACATGGCTTGCACCATGTCGCCGTGTTGGTGGATGCTGCACCCGCTCAACGTGGCATGGTGAGCGCGCGTGAGCCGCTCGATGCGCAGCGCTGGGCTGCTTTGATGAGCTTGTCGGCCGGCAATGTGTGGTCCCATCGCGAGACTCTCAAGGTGGTGGACCATCCGCAGCGACCGTTACGTACAGGAGCTGCCGTGGTCAATGGACTGCAGCTTTGCGGGCGCGTCTTGGCTCAGTCAGCCGGCATGGCGGATGTGGCTTTGCTCGGAGATCCAGCCTTCGAAGTGGAAGCCGTGGCGCAATTGGATGGCACGAGTGAGGTGGCTGCTTTGGGACGCGTGCGCGGTCTAGGCCGCGTGAATGACACGGAGGTGTCGTTGGAGCTGAGCGCCTTGGGCATGCAGCGATTGCAGGACCTTGTGCAGCGTGCGCCCCGCGCGCAGGTGGTGCTGTGGTCGGCAGGCAGCGAACGCGGTGTGCCTGCAGGTTTGCGCTTGGGGCTGCTGCAGCCCGCACGTAGCACGAGTGAGGCCGTCGCTGGTGGCGCTGCACGCACGGTGCACGTGGGTTCCTCGGTCGTGGATGTGCGTCGCCTCAGTGTGTGGTTGGAATCGAATGAGGAAGCACCATGAGCGGAGCGCGCATCCTCAGCATGTTGGTGTACATGGTGTTCCTGCTGTGGTGTGCGGGATTGGAAACACTCTTGGGTGACACCTTGGGTGCTTGGACACCGGCGTTGTCCTTGGTGTTGGCCTGCGCGGTCATCGCGCGCGCGGAGGATGAAGACCTCTGGTGGCTAGTACCCTTGACAGCGATCGCGCGCGCGCCGTTTGCGCCCGATGAGCCCTCGGTGCTGGTGGGTGGGACATTCTTGGCCTTGTGGGTGGCGCTGTTGGTGCGGCGTGTGTTGGATGCAGCCGGCGTGTTGGGGCGTGCTACTACAGCCTTTGTGTGCGTGGCGAGTGCGTTGTTGTGGAGCACGGTCTCCGGCGCGCTACGCGCAGCAGATGGTGACGGAACCGCCTCAGGTTTGAGCATGGGCGTGTATGCCACTGTGCTGAGCGCCGGACTTAGCAGCGCCTTGTTGGCAGCTGTGCTGGGCGGCGTGCTGCAGTCGCTGCCAGGGCTTGCTGCTTTGCGCAGGAGGGCGTGGTGAATCGTTTCACCGTTTTGTCGGCGCTCTTTGTTTTGGCCTTGCTGGGCGTGGTGGCACGCTTAGCCCAGATTCAACTGGCCCAACGCGAGGTTTGGGCCGCTCAAGCCATGGCCTTGACCAGCTCCTCGCAAGTGGTGCCGTACCACCGCGGGACATTGCGTGCGCACGACTTGACGCCGCTGGTGCAAGACG
>JBILXQ010000340.1:0-3655 GCA_044378375.1 Planctomycetota bacterium | reverse complement strand
ACCACAACCAGTCCCGTGACCAGCAACGCCAGTCCCATGTGCGCGAACAGCGCATGCATGCCGCCGTTATGTCGCGTCCAAGCGCCGAGAGCAATCTGCACGTAGATGGCTACGGAGGTCACGAGTCCCCACTTGTTGAGGAATGCGACCTGTGCACTCGCACGCGGCAGCGCCAGGCGCCAGCTCGTGCTGTGCAACAAAGCTTGCGCGCAGAAGAGCGTGAACAAGCCTTGCGCAAAGGTGCCGTGCAAGAAGGCCAAGTGCTGGCTGTTCTCCAGCACGCGCAAGCCACCCAACACACCTTGCGCACTCACAGCGAGCAAGGCGACCACGGACAACCAACGCAAGCGCACGCTGCGCTCGTACACCAAGGTCAACACACAGGTACACAGCACGGCAAAACCGACCAATGCGCCCCACAGGCGATGGCTGTGCTCCCAAAACACGCCCATATCCCGCAGCATTTCCGAGAGCGGGTACGTGAACATGTTCTGCTCAAAGGTGGTCGGCCAATCAGGCACAGCCATGCCTACGCGCAAGGTGGTGACCGTGCCACCGATCAAGAGGATCGGGACGGTGAGCAGCGCTGCGGCCAACGCGGCGCGCCGCGGCCAAGGACTCTGACACGTCTCATCTGTGGAGCTGGATCCGGTGTGCATGTTCAAGGGGTGCTCCTTTCCAGTGGTTGCGCTTGCGGCAACCAGTCCTTCTCGCCGGCTGCATCGCCGTATTCGTACGGACCGCGCACAACCACCACATCGCGATCGAAGTTGTCATGCGGAGGCGGCGAAGAGGCTTCCCACTCCAAGCTGGCTGCCTCCCACGGATTGGAGCCGGCCGGCGCTCCTCCCCACAGGCTCTTGATCAGGTTGATGACAAAGAAGATCTGCCACGCGAAGAGGCACAGCGCGGCGATGGTGATGTAGACATTCAGCTCGCGCAGAGGCTCGAAGGCCTTGTACGCGTACGGGTCGGCAATCCTGCGCACCATGCCTGCAAAGCCGGCTTGGTGCATCGGCAAGAAGACAGCGTTCGTCAAGACGAAGGTGCCCACGAAGTGGATCTTGCCCAGACGCTCGTCCAAGCGCTTGCCGGTGATCTTGGGGAACCAGTGGTGCAGCGCAGCGAACACACCGAACAAGGTTCCACCAAAGACGATGTAGTGGAAGTGCGCGACCACCACATACGTATCGTGCATGTAGACATCGACAGGTGTCGCGGCCATCCAGATGCCCGACAGCCCGCCGATGACAAACATCGACACAAAGCCCAGCGCGTAGAGCAGCGCTGCATTCAAGCGCAAACGACCGCCCCACACCGTACCCAGCCAGTTGAAGGTCTTCACCGCCGAAGGCAAGGCGATGAGGATGGTGCTCAACATGAAGCCCGTGCCGGCGATGGGGCTCATGCCCGAGACAAACATGTGGTGGCCCCAGACCAACACGCCGAGCCCCGTGATGGCGACCATCGCCCACACCATCGGCTTGTAGCCGAAGACGGGCTTGCGGGAGTGCACGCTCAAGATGTCGCTGACCATGCCCATCGCAGGCACGACCATCACATAGACCGCGGGATGGCTGTAGAACCAGAACAGGTGCTGCCACAAGAGCGGCGTGCCCGCATCAGAGTAGAAGCCTGTTCCCAAGGCGCGATCGGAGTACTGCAGCACAGTCGCTGCAGTAAGCACCGGCAGTGCCATGCACTGCAGCGCGGCTGCGACAAACAAGCCCCAAACCGTGAGTGGCATGCGCATCAACGACATGCCCGGTGCACGCATGGTCACGATGGTGACCACATAGTTGATGGCGCCTGAGAGCGACGAAAGACCGCTGAAGAACAAGGCCCACAACCACAAGGTCTGGCCTGCACCGCTGCCCGGAGCGGCGCCAAGTACAGTTGACAGAGGCGGGTAGGCAGTCCAGCCAGCAGCGGCAGCACCACCTTCCAGTGCAAAGCCAGCCAGCGCACACGCGATGCCCGGCACCATGATCCAGAAGCTGAAGGCGTTCAGGCGCGGGAAGGCCATGTCGCGCGCGCCGATCATCAGCGGGATCAAGTAGTTGCCGAAGGCACCCGTGAGAAGCGGGATGATGACGAAGAAGATCATCACCGTGCCATGCATCGTGAACAGCGCTGTATAGCCCTCAGGGCTCATCACTCGGCCATGATCACCAAAGAGCGCACGCCCCACGATGGGCATCTCGGTCCAAGGCCAGGCGAGTTGCCAACGCACGGCCATGGCCAACAAGCCGCCGAGCAACAACATCACGAGAGACGAGATGAGGAACTGCACCCCGATCGTCTTGTGGTCCAAAGACCATAGGCGCGATCGACTCATGGCCGCTCCTCAGTACCGTTGTGCGTCAAGCGCAGCGCCAACTCGGCCAGATGCGCCGTGTACTCCTCGCGCCCGACGACACGCACCGAACCAGCCATCTTGTAGTGTCCCCAGCCGCACAGTTCGGCACACACCAACTCGTGCTGTCCACTAGCAGGTGCTTGGAACCACAACTTGGTGTCACGGCCGGGCAAGATGTCCTGCTTGAGGCGGAAATCCGGCACAAAGAAGCTGTGGATCACATCGCGGGTGCGCATCGTCAGCACAACGGGTTCGCCTGCAGGCACGACTAGCTCGTGCACGCACACCAAGTCGTCTGCTGTGTCGTAGGCACCATCTGCACCCGGATAGCGAAAGCGCCAATCGAACTGCGCCGCTTCCACACGCGCCAGCGGCGGACGATCCAGCATGCGCGCGTCCCCTTTCATGGCGCGCCAAGTAGGTCCTTGGGCCACTGCGATCCAGATCAAGACAGCTGCAGGCACCAACGTCCAGAGCAACTCCAAGCGCGCATCACCGTGAGAGGTGCGAGCTCGTTCAGTACGCGCAGCGCCACGCCACACCGCGACGATCAAGAATGCCATCACCAACACAAAGGCCACGGTCAAGGCGAACAGGATGCTGCTGAAGAGCGCGTCGACTTCACCTGCAAAGCTGGAGGCCTGTTGCGGCAGCCACAACTCCGTGTTGTAGGAGGCGACAAAGGACCACACCACCGCGACCAACAGCGCCACGAACAAGCCAGCGGCCCAGATGCGCGTCATGAGTCGCCCTCCTGAGAGAGCGAACGCACATAGTGCACCAGCGACCAGATCTCCTCATCGGTCACGACGCGCACGCCGTCTTTGTCTTTGGTGTCGCGCAGGGCAGGCATCGGTCCGCCAGGAATCCCATTGGCAATGCGACGCCACAGATCGATAGGCCGATCACCACCACGCCAGATCCCCAAGCGCAAGTTGCGCGGCAGGATGGGGTCACCCCACGCATCGAGATACGCCGGGACGCGCTCACCGCGCGCATCGATCTTCCACGCAGCGGGACCATCACCACGGCCATCGACACCATGACACGAAGAGCAGTTGCCCTTCGTAGCGTCGTTGTACAGCTGTGCGCCACGCGCAATGGACTCCGGGGTGCTAGGAGGCACAGCTCCTTCGTAGGCGAGCACTTTGCCCTCGGCCTGTTGCCAGCGCGACCATACGGCCTCGTGCTCGGCCTGAGCTGCATCCTCTTCCCACTCACCGTCGCTTTCAAAAGTGGCGGCCATGCGCAACTCGACTTCGCCGCGTAACGACAACAGCCGCACATAGTCCACCA
>JBILXQ010000033.1:0-13376 GCA_044378375.1 Planctomycetota bacterium | reverse complement strand
GATGCGTTGCTTGCGCTGTCGCCCGCCGCTCAGAAACTGGCTTCAGCACCGCGCGCCGACGAGACGCGGTTGGTGCGCCGCTTGTACTTGGATCTCACTGGTTTGCCGCCCACTCCGGAAGAGGTGGCGCGCTACATGGCTGCGCCGCACGCGGACCGCTGGCAGCGCTTGGCGCAGCAGCTCATGAACGAGGAGCCGTACCGCACGCGCTATGCCGAGCGCATGGCCTTGCCGTGGTTGGATGCCGCGCGCTACGCCGATACGAACGGCATTCACATGGATGCGGGGCGCACGCTGTGGCCGTGGCGCGATTGGGTGCTGCAGGCGTACGAACACAACATGCCCTTCGACCAGTTCGTGGTCGCGCAAGTCGCGGGCGATTTGCTGCCCGAAGCCACGCAAGAGCACAAAGTGGCCAGCGGCTTCCACCGCAACCATGTGATCACGGATGAAGGCGGTGCGATCGATGAGGAGTACCTCGTCGAGTACGCAGCCGATCGCGCCGGCACGACGGCCTCGGTGTTCCTTGGCCTGACAATGAACTGTGCGCGTTGTCACGACCACAAGTTCGATCCGATCTCGCAAGATGAGTACTACTCGTTCTACGCCTACTTCAATTCCAACGAAGAGCCTGGACTGTACTCACAACTTCCTGATCCCAAGCGCGCTTTTGAGCCCTTCATGGAAGTGCTCGGCCCTGAACAGGCAGCGCAACGCACGCAACTGAAGGCGCGCATCGCAGAAGCCAGCGCGTTGCTCGCGCAAGACGACCCCACGGAAGCCGAGCAGCGCAACGCGTGGTTGCAGCAAGTGCTGGGAAGTTCGCGCTGGGTGGATGTCGCCACGCTGTCAGCAACCGGGACCAACGGCGTCGAGTTGGCCGTGCAAGCAGACGGCTCGGTCTTGGCCCAAGGCGCGAATCCAGCGCGCGCGGACTACCTGATCGAGATGCGCACCGAGGCCACCAACCTGCGCATGGTTGCGATGGAAGTGCTGGCGGATCCCGCGCATGGCAACCGACCCGGCCGTGCCAGCAATGGCAATGCGGTTCTGACCTCCTTCGCAATGGAAGCGGTGTCGGTCGCAGATCCCGCGCGCCGCGAGACAGTCGAGTTCGCATGGGCTTGGGCTGATCACGAGCAAGGCAACGGCGACTATCGCGTCGTCAATGTGTTTGCTGATTCACCCGGTGAAGGCTGGGCTTTGCAAGGCCACGAACGCACGGGCTCACGGATGTTGGTGTTGGTCGCCAAGCAACCGTTCGGCTTTGAGGGCGGGACTCTGCTGCGTACGAGCCTAGAGCAACAGTCGATCTACGACCAACACACGCTGCGACAGGTGCGCCTGCGCGCAGCGGTGGTGGACGACGCAGTGATCGCGCGCCTGCCTCTGGCACAAAGCGGTTGGTACATCTGCGGGCCCTTTGACGGCAATCGCGAGACGATGTATGCCACGCGCTATGGTCCCGAAGACGCAGCCCGCATTGACACACGTGCGCGCTTTGACGGCAAGGGCTGGGTGTACCGGCCGGAATTTGCGGATGGTCAAGTAAATGCGACCAGCGACGGGGCCAATGTGGTCTACGCCGCACGGGAGATCTTTGTCACCAGCGAGCGCGTGCTGGACGTTGCTCTGGGCAGCGACGACGGCGTGCAGTTGTACCTCGACGGAAAGTTGGTTCACGAGAATCGCATCGACCGCGGCGCACAAGCCAACCAAGATGCCGCCAAACTGACTCTCACACCCGGCCGGCATGTGCTGGCGTTCAAGATCATCAACACCGGTGGTCAAGGCGGCTTCTATTGGCGCTGGTCGCCGCGCAATGACGAGCTGTCAGGTACGCTTGTCGCCGCTTTGCTGCCCGCAGACGCGCGCTGGGCGACGCTGGACAAAGAGATCGCTGATGAGTGGCGCGGCGCCTTCTCTCCCGTTTGGCGCGCACGCAAGGCCACGATTGCTGGCTTGGAAGCGGAACAAGCAGCGCTCGAAGCCAGCGTGCCCAAGACGATGGTGATGCGCGAACGAGCTATGCCGCGCGACACGTACACCTTGACGCGCGGTCGCTATGACATGCCGGACAAGAGCCGTAAGCGCGAGCGCGGCATTCCCGCGGCTTTGGGTTCCTTGCCTGCGAATGCGCCAGCGAACCGCTTGGGTTTGGCCCAGTGGTTGGTTTCGGACTCCAACCCGCTCGTGACGCGTGTCGCCATGAACCGCTTGTGGGAGCAACTGTTTGCGGTCGGCCTCGTGCGCACCACCGAAGACTTCGGCTTGCAAGGTGAGTACCCGCACCACCCCGAGTTGCTCGATTGGCTGGCTGTCGAGTTCCGCGAGAGTGGTTGGAATGTGCAGCACATGGTGCGGCTGATCGTCAGCTCGCAGGCGTACCAGCGCTCGTCCAACGCATCTGCGGCGCAGCTCCAGCACGATCCGGAGAACCTCAATCTGACATGGTTCCCGCGCAAGCGCTTGCCGGCCGAGGCGATTCGCGACCAAGCGCTGTATGTCGCAGGTCTTCTGGTCGAACAGCAAGGCGGCCCGTCCGTGAAGCCGTACCAACCCGAAGGCTTGTGGCAAGAGGTCGCGATGCCGCCGTCCAACACGCGCGTCTATGAACGCGGCATGGGCGCGGACTTGTGGCGCCGCAGCCTCTACACCTATTGGAAGCGGGCTGCACCGCCGCCGTCGATGCTGACCTTCGATGCACCGACACGCGAGTTCTGCAACATTCGCCGCACCAACACCAACACGCCTCTTCAAGCTTTGGTGCTGTGGAATGATGAGCAATTCGTCGAGGCCGCACGCGTGCTGGCCACGCGCACACTCGACGAGGTCGGCGATGACCGTCAACGCTTGGAGCGCATGTTCCAACGCTGCACGGTGCGCACACCACAGGCCGCCGAAGTAGCCCGACTGCTAACGGCTTTGGAGCATTTCCGCGCTCGCTACCGTGCCGCGCCTGAAGACGCCGCAGCGTTGATTCAGATCGGCGAGGCCCCGACTTCCGCGACGCATGCCGCGGAAGAGTTGGCTGCATGGACCATGATCGCCAACAGCTTGTTGAACCTCGACGCCACGATTGTGAGGAGCTGACATGCAACCCCTACATGACGATCTGCACCGCACCGCACACGAGCGTCAATTAGATTTGACGCGGCGGCGCTTGTTCGCACTCGGAGGCAAAACTTTGGCCGCCGGTATCGGGACCGCAGCCTTGGGCAGCTTGCTCGGCCGGCAGGCACTGGCCTCTACGAGCGGACCCGAGCGTCATTGGGCGCCCAAAGCCAAGCGTGTCATTTACCTGCACATGGAAGGCGGGCCTTCGCACCTGGATTTGTGGGACTACAAGCCCGACTTGCGCAAGCGCTACAACCAAGACTTGCCGGAGTCCATCCGCAACGGCCAGCGCTTGACGACGATGACCAGCGGCCAAGCGCGTTTTCCCGTGGCGCCGTCGATGTTCCAGTTCACTCGCTACAAGAACCGCCAGGATGGTGTGTGGATCAGCGAACTAATGCCGCACACAGGTTCGGTGGCTGATGAGTTGTGCTTCTTGCATTCGATGCACACCGACGCCATCAACCACGAGCCCGCGATCACTTTCTGCCAGACGGGCCACCAACAACCCGGCCGTCCGAGTTTGGGTGCATGGACGAGCTATGGCCTGGGCAGTGCGAATGCCAACTTGCCCACCTTCTGTGTGTTGATCACGCAAGGCATCGGCAACATGCAAGCCTTGTCGGCGCGCTTCTGGGGCTCGGGCTTCTTGCCCAGTGAGCACCAAGGTTGTCGCATGCGCAGCTCGGGTGATCCGGTGCTGTACCTCAAGGACCCGGCCGGTGTCTCGCGCAGTGATCGTCGCGCCATGCTCGACTTGGTCAAGGAGTTCAACGCCGAAGAATCGGCCGCTTCGCTCGACAGTGAGACTCGGACTCGCATTGCCCAAGCCGAAATGGCCTACCGCATGCAGATGAGCGTGCCCGAGCTGTCCGATCTTTCGGACGAGGATGACGAGACCTTTGCCTTGTACGGCGAAGACGCCCGCACACCCGGCACCTTTGCGGCGAACTGTTTGCTGGCGCGGCGCTTATCGGAACGCGGTGTGCGCTTTGTGCAGCTGTACATGCGCGGTTGGGACCAGCACAACAACTTGCCCGGCGAGATGCGCGCCCAATCCAAGGCCGTAGACCAAGCCCAAGCCGCGCTGATCAAGGATCTGCGTCGCCGTGGATTGCTGGATGAGACGATTGTGGTCTGGGGCGGCGAGTTTGGCCGCACCGTCTACAGTCAAGGCGACTTGTCAGAGACCAATTACGGTCGCGATCACCACCCGCGCTGCTTCAGCATGTGGGTCGCTGGCGGTGGCTTCCAACCGGGCATCTCGCTCGGCAAGACAGACGACTATGGCTACAACATCGTCGAGCGCCCGATTGAGGTGCACGACTTGCATGCCACGATGCTGCATCTGTTGGGCTTTGATCACGAGAAGCTCGTGTACCCCTTCCAAGGCCGTGACTACCGCTTGACCGATGTGTCAGGCAAAGTTGTCCAAGAGATCGTCAAGGGAAGTGTGGCGTGAAGTTGACCGTCCTATCGTTGCTGGTGTTGGTTGCGAGCTGCGCGACGCCTAGTGGTGACGCGCCCGCGACAACGGTCGAAATGGCTGCACAAGCGCGCGCCGCGCTGGTGCATGTCGAGCAACCAGATCCCGGCTCACCGCTTTTGCAGGTCGACACCGCTGCCATCGCGGACTCCGTGGACGATGTCAAAGCGCGGTCTCTGCTGGCGCCTTTGGCAAGCCAGATCGTTGATCTTTCGCTAGCGCGCACGCACGTGAGCGCTGCTTCTGCGGATTGGTTGCTGCAATGCCAGTCACTCCGACGCTTGGATGTGCGCGCGTGCACCCGCGTCGACGACGCCTTTGTGCGGGCCATCGTTGCTTTGCCGCAACTGGAAGAGTTGGTCCTCGCGCGTACCGCCACCACCGATGCCAGCATCGATGCGCTGTTGGCCTCGTCATCCCTCAAGCGCGTCTGGATGTGGAAGTGCGCCGTGACGCCCGCAGGTCTCGCGCGCCTCGCTGCACGCGACGGATTGCTCGTGGATGCAGGGCTGCGCCCCAGCGACAGCAGCGCCGAAGTGGAGCCCAAGCCAGAGTTCGTCAACTTGTTGCCCATGCTAGGCGAGCCGGCCTTGGAGGCCGCTCTTGTCCCCATCAATGTGAACTGTCCGGTGACTGGCGCACCCGTGGACGCCAAACGCACACGCACGGTGAACGGTCGTGTGGTGGGCTTCTGTTGCAACAACTGCCCGAAGACTTTCGATGCTGATCCCGCCAAGTACGAGGCGGCCTTGCCAAAGCCGTGACACAGGTTGACTACCGGCCGCTGCTCGAGCGTCACCTAGGCTTGCTGCGCACACACATGCGCGGCCATGCGAATGCCAAGCTCTTGCGTCAAGAACCGGTCAGTGACTTGGTGCAGTCTGTGGTTGTTGAAGTGCTCGCCGATGCCCAAGGCCAGAGCTTCCAGGATGAAGCCGCCTTTCGCCGCTGGTTGTGGCGCGTCGCTACCAACAAGATCCTCGCCAAGAACCGCTATTGGAGTGCGCAACGCCGCGAACGAGGCCGCGTGCGGGAGCTGAATGACGCGGCGCAGGCGGACGACATGGAACTTGCTCCGGCTGCCCAAGCGGAACGCGCCGAAGACCTGGAACGCTTGTCAAGTGCACTGGACAGCCTTGACGACGAGCTGCGCGAAGTCTTGGTGCTGCGGCGCATCTTCGATGTGCCGCCGGGCGTGGTAGCCCATGAACTGGGGATCGCCGAATCGACCGTGCGTTGGCGCACCGCGCAGGCCTTGGCTCATCTGGCAACACGCTTGCGGGTTGGAACTCCCGACAAAGAACCAGCCTGACCCGCGTGCGGTCGCGGGCCAGGCCAGTAGGGATGCGTAGCAAGAGTCAGTGAGAGGCGGATCAACCGGCTTGCAGGCGGCGGATCAGATCCTCGAGGTCCGTCATGCGGATCTCTTCTTTCTGGATCGGACGCAGCACGCGGAACTTGCTGCGTTCTTCATCGGAAGCGAACTCCGCAGCGGTGCTCGGGCGCGGACCCGGCTTGGCCGTCGGCAGTTTCATTTCTTGCGCGGTCTCACGCACCACAGCGGCGAGGTTCTCGGGCAAGTTTGCAGGCAGGGCTTCGCGGCGCTCCAGCGCAGCGCGAGCACGCAGGCACACATCCAAGGTGCCGCGCAGGTTCGTTCGAATGCGACCGAGTCGCTCCACATCCGCGCCCGGCCCTTCGATGCTGCGGTCGACCTTCGCCGTCGCCACCTCCAACACCGCGATCAAGCAGTTGAGCTTGCGCATCAGGCGCTCGCGGTATTCGGGTGAGTCGAGGTGTGACTCGCGGAAGGGCTCTTGCTGTTCGTTGCTCATGGGAGATGGTCTCGTGGTGCGGCGTCCTGCGGCAACACCGAAGAGTAGGTGTGGTCGCGGCTTCAGGTCGGCGGCATCCCGCTTAGGAAATGCGGTCAGGGAAAGACTTTCCCACCGGTTGTTTCCAACTGAAGCTGCGCGAAGACCTGCAGCCCACCCGTACGAAAAACTTGACAGCCTCTGGGCGGAAAGAAGTCAGCGAATCGAGCGCAGAAGGTGCAACAAGCCCGCGTCATCCAAGCGTCCGATCACCATCACCTTGTCGTGCGCTCGACCAAAGTCGCACGCCACCCAAGGTCCTGCGCGGTACATCAAGGCGCGATGTGCAAGCTCGCCATGCACGGACAATTGTTCGCGCTCGGCCGGCGGACGCACCGCTTGCAGGAAGAACAGCACATCGATGCCGTCGCCATAGACACGGCGCAGCCAACGCGTGCCACCAGTTTCGAAGACTTCGCTGGTGTCCAACTGGTAGCCCTCGGGCACCACTTGCGGTGCCGAAGGCTGCACACCGAGCTGTGTAGCTCCTGCGGCTCCCGCCTGAAGCTCATCACCTTCAAAGCGCGCCGCGTGCCAGGCCAGCTCGGGCAACACGGGATTCACGGCCAACTCTTCGAAGCTCACACTCGTGATGCGCTTCCCGTCGGCGTCGTACTCGTCATGACGCAGCACAAGCCCCGTGGGCGGATCGATGACCGCGCGGTACCGCAGCAGTGGTGCCACGCCTTGGCGGCGCACTTCCACGACCACGCCTGTACGCCCGGCGACTTGCTGCTCGCCTACGACGGCCAGCTGCCAGTTCTGCGCGAACAGGCCGAGGTTGCGAATGCGGAAGTCGCGCCAACGATAGAGGAACCCTTCGCGGTTCTTCTGCAAGAGCGCGTGCAGGTCGGCTTGCTCGGTTGTTAGCGCCGGTTCTTGCACCGACAACGGATCCACAAGGAAGCGACCACGACCATCCGCAGCCACGCGTTCCAACTGGATGAGCGTTTGCTCACCGGTCTCGGTCTGCCAGTGGAACTCGGCACGACGAATGCCCATGAGGGGCGTGTTCATGTGCGCCTCGGGCACGAGCGACAAGAAGCTCGGCATGCCCGGTGGCAGACCGCCGTTGATCGCCGCAGGAGTCGCAGACGGTGTGGTCGTGGCGACATCGCCAGCCGGCGCACAGGCACCCGCGAGCGCATGCACCAGCAACAGCGCACCTAGCAGGACACGCTTCACAGCTTGCCTCCTGCGCTGAGGGCGCCGCCCGAAACGGAGTCCAGCAAGCCGCGCGACAACGGATCCAATTCGCGCAGCGAGCGCACTTGCACCAGCTCGATCTCAGGCTGCAGCGCGGGCACCGCTTCGGAGCGCGGCCACACCAGCCACGCCGTCACCATGGCCAACGATGCCACGGCAAAGGCCGCCCAAGCACGCGTGGTCTGTCGTGTTTGCTTGACAGCGTGCGCCGCTTGCCAATCACGCGCAACACGCTGATCCAATTCGGCCGGCGCGCGACGACCGTCACTCTCGCCGCGCTCAAAGCGCGCCGCGCTGGTGTGTGCACCGGCCAACATCTGCGTCATGCGCACATCCAACTCGGACGGGGCTTGCAGGCGCGACAGGCTCTGCACATGGTCCAGTGCACGCGTTTGGCGCGCGCCTGCATGGAACGCAGCCACGACGCGGCCGTCCAGCTCGGCCGGCACCTGAGCGCGCGGCATGGCCCGCAACACACGCGCTTGGGCGCTCCAGCGCGCCAACGCGGCGCGACATCCCGCGCACGACAAGGCGTGCGCATGCAGCTCCACCGGCAACGGCACGCCACGTTCCAGCGCAGCCAGCAGGTTGTCCTTCTGGGACTCGCAAGCTTGGGGGCGCGTGCTCATGCGTCCTCTCCCAAACGATGCTTGTCCAAGACAGGAGTCAGTTCCGACTCCAGCGCGTCATGCGCCCTGGACAGACGCGACTTGACCGTACCCAGCGAAATGCCGAGCGTCTCGCTGATCTCTTCGTAACTCAGGTCTTCGACGTAGCGCAGCACCGTGATGGCGCGCATCTTCGGGCTCAGGCGGTCGATCGCGCGCTGGACTTCGTCTTCCAACTCGTTGCGCGTGGCGTATTGGGTCGGTGTCTCCTCGCGACCGTCGTGCAACTCGCGCGGGCGGCCCTGCTCGTCTTCCAAGTCATAGGCAGCGGTACGGCGCGTGCCCGCACGGCGCTTTTGGTCGATGGCGGCGTTCACCGCAATGCGATAGACCCACGAGCTGAACTTGCTCTCGAAACGGAACTCGACAATCTTGCGGAACAGGATGCCGAAGGTCTCCTGCGAGGAGTCCAGCGCATCGGCCGCGTTGCCCGTGATGCGGAAGCAGACGTTGTAGACACGGTCCTTGTAGGTGTCGTACAGCTCGCGGAATGCACCCTCCAAACCGTCGGGAGCGACAGCTTGGCACGCCTCTACCAGCAGGCGATCCGGGTCATCTTTTAGGGGAGACACGCTGAAACAGAGGACGCTGCAAAGGCAGCAACGGTTCCTTACCGGATCCAATTCTCGCCGAAAATCGGGCCTGCGGGGAGTCAGCCGCCGATCAAAACCAGCGGATCCAATTCCTGCGTGGTGCTGCCCACTGCTTGCGAGCAGTTGGGCGGGCACATGGAGTTGAAGCCCTCGACGCAGTCGGCAGCGATAACTTCCAAGCTGATGTAGGGCCCGCTCGTACCCACCACTTGGGTACGGCGTAGGCAAGTTTCGTTCGGAATCCAGCCCATGGCACCCGAACCACCACCGTTCAGCGGCAGGGGCGTGTAGATGCTGGCGGCGCCTGTTTGCGTTTGCGCCTGCAAGGCCGTGGCCGGGAAGGCAAAGCTCGGATCCAACGGATCGGGTCGCACCCAACACACCGAGCCATTGACCATCGCCAAGCGAGCCACTGTGGCGGCTTGCACCGTGGTGCCGCCCGGTTGGCTGGCGGTCGCCCACAGGCTAAAGCGCGGGTACGCCTGCATCAGGCTCGGCGGCACCCACAGATCGAGGATGGCCGTCATGCCGCCTGCCTGATTGGGCACATAGCGCACGGTGGTGCGACCGCCGAAGGCCGACATCGGCAGTACGCCCATTTGGCCACCGGCTTGCCAGCCAAGCGTCAGGTTCTTGCGGCGCGGCTGGCCGTCGGCCGAATACAAGGCGAAGACGATGTGGACGCGGCTGCCTTCGGAGTAGACCGAAGAGCCCAGCTTGAGCGTGTCGTTGGTCAAGGGCGTCGCCGCCGCCAACCAAGGCGCGGACAAACGGGCCAATTCCTCGCCGTCTTTGTAGCCGTCACCGTCGGTGTCAGGATTCGAAGGCGAGGTACCCAACACGGTCTCTTGGAACGCGTGCAAGCCGTCGCCGTCGAGATCCAGATCGAGATTCACCGAGGCATCCACGCGCGCCTCGTCCGTGAAGTACGGACGCGCCACTGTCCAAGCCGCGGCGAGGGCGATGCAAGCGGGCACCAGGGCCAAGGGAAGGCGGGAGCTCATCTGCGTGATTGCTAATCCGATCCTAAGACCAACCCTCGAAACCCGTCAAGGTAACTGGAATTCGAAATGTTCCTGTTTGGACGAATTCGATGCTCGTGGAATCGGCGCGCGCGCAACCGGTCCGCTGTCGCTATCATGCGCCACCCACGGGCACCCGTAGCTCAGCTGGATAGAGCGGAAGCCTCCGAAGCTTCAGGCCAGAGGTTCGAATCCTCTCGGGTGTACCAACCTCTCTGCGTTTCCAGCTATGACTGCCCCCTCCTTTCGTTTAGACGGGCGCGTTGCGCTTGTGACGGGATCGTCCAAAGGCTTGGGCAAGGCGATGGCGATGGCGCTGGGCGCCGCGGGGGCCAAGGTCGCGCTGAATTACCGGCACAACCAAACTGCGGCAGAAGCGACCTTTGCCGAGTTCCGCGCGGCCGGCTATCAAGGCGCTGTGTACCGCGCGAGCGCCGTGGATGAGGCGGAAGTGCGGGCTCTGACCAGCGACATCGAACGCGATTTGGGCCCGATCGACATTGTTGTCGTCAACGCGACGCCCGACCAGCCGTTGAAGCCCATCGAGGAGTACGACTGGGAGTTCTACCAGTCGATGTTGGATTACTTTGTGAAGAGCCCCTTCCTCCTGACGCGGGCGGTGCTGCCGGGAATGAAGGCGCGCCGGCATGGGCGCATCCTGAACATCGGGTCGGAAGTGCTCGCCCGTGGAGTTGCGCCGTTTTCCGCCTATGTCGCCGCCAAAGGGGCGCAAAACGGCTGGACACGCTCCATGGCGCGCGAGTTAGGCCCATGGGGTATCACCGTCAACATGATCTCTCCGGGTTGGATTCCGGTGGAACGGCACCAAAACGACCCTCAAGACATGAAGGACGCCTATCTGGCGGGCATTCCTTTGGGACATTGGGGCCTGCCCGAAGATGTGGGTGGCGCGGCCGTGTACCTGGCTTCGGATGCGGCCAAGTTCGTCACCGGGGTAGACCTGCATGTCAACGGCGGCGTGACGGTCGGGTAGGTGAACTCCATGATCCAGATGGGCCGTGTGTGGAGTGTGCTGGTGCTGCTGGCGGCTTTGACGGCCTGCGCCGGTCCCGCCCCCGCCAAACGGGTGGTCTACGCCAGTCTGGGGGCGGAACCTACGCTGCTGGAGTGTCAGGCCGCCGTCACAGCCGCTCTAGAAGCTGGCGGATATGAACTAGGTAGGAACTTAGACCTAAAAAGAGTGGTCGTTGACTCCCCAGCCGAGGCCGCCGCAGCCATCACGCGCATCGCTGCTGCAAGACCGGATCTGGTCATCACCTTCACCAGTACGATGCTGCATGCGGCGTCCGTGGGGCTGCGTTACGGGCAAGCGGTAGGTGTGTATTGCTATGACCCGGTGGCCGCCGGTGCGGGCAAGGCCCTGGATGATCACCTGCCTTGGGTGACGGCTGTGGGTACCCCACCGCCGCTGGTCGCTGTGGCCAGCTTGCTGCGCGGGCTCGAGCCGCGCCCCACCAAAGTAGGCGTGGTCTACAACCCGCGCGAACCCGGTCCCAAGTCCCAAGTCGCCCAAATGCGCCTGTTGCTTGCGGGTCCGCGGCTGCAACAACCGGAGGTGGAACTGGTGACCGTAGAGATCGACCAGCCCCAAGATTCGGTGCCTGCGGTAGCGCAGCTCCTCGCCAAGGGAGTTGGGGCTGTGTGGAAAGTCGGCGATGCCACCGTAGTGCGTGTTGCCGAAGACTATTGCCGTGCTGTGTCGGCAGCCGGCCTGCCCCTGATCGGCGACCACGAGTCCCAACTGGCTTGGGGAGCACTAGCCACGGCAAGCATCGACTTTAAGGCAGCTGGGCGCGAGGCCGGGCGCATCGCGGCGCTGGTGCTGGACGGCCAGACGGTGGATTGCATCCCCATGCAACGACTCGATGCATGGACCATCGAGGTCAACCCTGCGCGCGCGCAAGAACTTGGCGTAGGCTTCGCACCTCCACAGGCGAACAATCCGTGAAGCCCGAACTGCAACTCGACGAACGCGTCCCCGCTTGTGCTGTGGTGCGCTTGCATGGACACATGGTCGCGGGCTCGGTTGACAACCTGGCCGAACGCATCGAAGCGCGGCGCACCCCGGAATGGCGCAGCTTGGTTGTCGACTTGGCCGGCGTGGATGCGCTCAGCAGCTCAGGGATTCGCGTCTTGCTGAAGCTCGAACAATGGACGCGCCGTTGCGGACTATGGTTCGAGGTGCGCAACCCCTCACCCGAAGCGGCGCGCATCTGCAAGCTCACGGGCCTGACCTCCTTGCTTGAGGAAGTGAGCCGCGAAGTCGGGCGGCCTTTCGAATTGACGTTTCCAGCCGAGCGCGACGTGGTTGTGGCCCAGTTGGACGAACTGGAGGCGGAACTGCAGCAACGCCACTGCGCGGAGGATGTCGTGCTGCGTGTGCGCTTGGTGTTGGAAGAGTTGCTGCTGAATGTCGCCACACACGCAAAACCGCCTTCTGGCCGCGTCGAGGTGCGCTTGGCAGAGATGGGTCCACTCACCGTGGTGCGCATCGTCGATGATGGCTCCGCCTTTGACCCCTTCAGTGTGACATTGGAAGAGCATTCCGATGATCTGGCCTTGCGCCGTATCGGAGGCTTAGGACTGCCGTTGGTGCGGCAGAGCATCGACTGGGCCCGCTACCAGCGCAGCCATGATCGCAACATCGTGGAGGCGGGCTTCCGCTCGGCCCCGTGATGCGCGACCTACGCAAGCTGGTGTTGGGCCTGACGGCGATCGCTCTGGCGGCGCTGATTCTGCTGTGGGGCGATTGGGACAACCGCTATCGCGTGCGCGGCGCCCGCGCCAACGCAAGCACGACCGCGTCGACGCCAACGACGGCGCCAGTACAAGCCAAGCGCATCGGCCTAGCCTACTTTGGTCCGGAGCAGACGGTCGACGAGTGCATGCAAGGCTTGTTAAGTACACTTGACAAGTCGGGTTTGCGCGAAGGAACGAATCTGTTTGTGCGGCGCGTGCATGCCCAAGGCGAGATCGTGAACATCGCGCCCATGCTGCAAGCCTTGGATGCCGAAGGCTTGGATGCCATCGTCACCATGTCGACACCGGTGTTGTCTGCGGCGTGTGGCATCGTCAAGCGCACACCGATCGTGCTGACCTATTGCTTTGACCCGCTCGCCGCCGGCGCAGGCAAGAGTTTGGACGATCACTTGCCCACCGTGACCGGTGTGGGTTCGTTCCCGCCGCTCGAACGCATGATCGAGTTGGTGCGCGACTTGCAGCCGCGACCGACGCGCGTGGGTGTGATCTACAACGCATCCGAGGCCAACTCCAGCCGGCGCGTCGCCCAAGCGCGCACGTTGTTCGCAGGCATCGGTGTCGAGCTAGAGTCCACGACGATCGCCAGCAGCAGTGAAGTTCTCATGGCGGCGCAAGCACTGACGGCGCGC
>JBILXQ010000339.1:0-3679 GCA_044378375.1 Planctomycetota bacterium | reverse complement strand
CGTTCACCACAACGCAAGCGGGCCCGCAAGATGCGCGGATTGAAGGGCTTGACGATGTAGTCATCGACGCCTGAGTCGAAGGCCTCGATCACACGCTCTTCGTCATCACGCCCGGTCAGCAGCAAGAAGTAGATGTTGCGACCATCGGGAATCTTGCGCAGCGCACGACAGAGTTCGATGCCATCCATCTCGGGCATCATCCAGTCGGCAATCACGATGTGCGGCCAGGCTTCCAAGGCCATGGCCAGAGCTTCCCCACCATCGCGGGCGATCAGCACATCATGGCCAGCACGCACCAACTCGCGCTGCAATAAGCGCAGTGACAGGTGGTCATCGTCGACCGCCAAGATGCGCAAGCGGCCTGAAGGTTGCTCTTGCGGACGAGGCGCCGTGGCGTTGGCCATGGCTTCCTCGGCGCGCGCGCGGATCTCTTGCACGCTGGCAACGCGCTGCGTGGGCACATGCAGGCGCTGCCCCCACTCCGACCATTCGCGAGCAATCGCTCCACACCACGCACCGAACTCGGCGCGATCGAGAGCCAAGGCATCGCGTACCACATCGAGGCCAGCGGCCAAGCGTGTCCACGATGTGCCAGCCGTCGCTTCACCAGCGAGGCACACCTCTGCAAGGATGGTGGCATGCGCCAAGAGCTTGGCATGGGCCGCCGTCTCTTGGCAGGTCACATTGACCCGGCGTTCTTCGCTCTCGTACACGAGCACGGCTTCGCGCAAAGGTCGGGGCAAGCCCCACTCTTCCAGCAGCAACGAAGCCGTCTCGTTGTGGTCGATGTCAAACGCCTCGCGTTCCAGCGCGGCCACGGATTGAGGCTCACGCGCACGCTCATCGGCCAAGATGTCGGCGTACTGCTTGGGGTGCACACTCGCGAGCGCTAGGCGACCAATGTCCGCCAGCAGGCCAAGGATGTAGACCTCAGCCGGGATACCGATGCGCAAGCGCTCCGAGATGGCACGCGCAGCGACTGCACGCGCCAACGATGCCGACCAGAAGCGGTCGTAGTCAAAGCGCGGGCACGTGCCGATGCGGTGTGCACTCAGAAGCGAGAAGCCCAAAGCGACATTGCGTACAGCGCGCACGCCTAAGCGCATCGTCGCATCACCAATCGTCGTCGCGGGACGCACACCGGCGTGGCTTACCGAGTTCGCGATCTGCAGCAAACGCCCGGTCAGGGCCGGGTCAGCGGCGATGGCGCGACCGAGCTCCTCTGTCGAGAAGTCGTCGCGTTGTGTGATCTTCAGCACCACCACGCCCACTCCGGGAGGAGTAGGCAGGCGCCCCGAGGCGCGCAGTTCTTCAAAGGATTCGCGGTACATGTGATCGTCCTCTGTTCAGTCAATGGAGCGCAACGCGCGCTCGACATCGGACCAATGGCCACGGCTGGCCTCGTACACATCGCGCACCGGTGCAAGTTCGTGCTTGCGCGCCAGCTCTTCCATCTCGCGACACATGCTGGCGAGACCCAGTGCGCCAACATTCTGACTGCTGGACTTGAGCGTATGCGCGGCTCGTTCCAGCGAGCGCAAGTCGCCCGATGCGAGAGCTCGGTCGATCTCACCCAAACGCTGCGGCGCATCGGCAAGGAACAGGGCCACGATCTCGACCAACAGGCCGGGCTCATCGTCACCACCGAGCTCGCGCAGGCCTTCAATGACCTGCATGTCGATGACGTTCCCGCGCGGATCGCGCGGGTCATTGTGCTGTTCCATGGGCACCTGCAGCGCGGGGATCGCACCCGCCGTCGGCGCTGGCGTGGCTCCGTATGAGCACGCTTCGCCGGAAGGACTTTCGGCTGGAACAGCCCTAGAACTTGTGCGGGGCACTCGGAAAGTTGTTCCGAATGCCCCGCAACTCAGCCTTGGTAGGCGGATGGCTCAGCCACCAGCGCGGCCACCCATCAGCTCGGCATGCAGCGCACTCGCGCTGTAGACCTTGAGCAGAGACTCGGCGATGGCGCGCGAGTCCACCGACACCGCACGCGCTTGCTTGTCGTCGTAACCGATGTCGAGCACCAAGCTCTCGATGTTGCCGTCGAAGATCAGGCCGACGACTTGACCGGCCTTGTTCACCACGGGTGAACCCGAGTTGCCGCCGATGATGTCGTTGGTCGACACGAAGTTGAACGGAGTCGAGGGATTGAGAGCCGCACGAGCCTTGACCCAGCTGCTCGGAACTTCGAACGGATAGACATTGCCGCGCTCGTTCGCACGCTCATACAGACCGGCAAAGTTGGTGTACGGCGCAATCTTCTTGCCACCGGCCTCGTAGCCCTTGACCGTGCCGTGCGTGAGACGCAGCGTGAAGGTCGCATCCGGGTATTGGTCTTCGCCCTTGAGAGCAAAGATGGAAGCGGCCACCTTCGAGTAGCCTTCCTTCTCCAACGGATCGACCTCTTCTTCAAAGCGCTTGCGCTGCAGACGGCTTTCGGCGTCCAACATGCGAGCGAGTTGGATCAGAGGATCGTTGCAGTCGGCCAAGGCCGCGGCACCACCTTCGAACAAGCGCTTACGCTCGGCGATGTCGGCGAGCTTGCTGCCACGCACCAGCTCCTCGGCGCGCGGACCAGGGCCCTTGCCTGCGAGCACACGTACGACCGTGGGGTCGCCGCCGCCCAGCAGCTCGGCCATGTTCTGGAGCGACGACGCCATGCGCTCGACTTCCAGATCCATGTAGATCGGGGCTTCCGAGTATAGGTTGCGCTCGATGCTGTCCTTGGCTGTCGAACGGTACTCGCGCAAGCGCTGTCCATCGGGCTTCTGCGATTCATCAGCCCAGCGCACGATGGTGACGGCCTTGGCAAACAGATCGCCACCGAGGCCCATGCCCCCGCCACCCAAAGCTCCGAAGCGCACGGCCATTTCGCGCTGGATCTTCTTGCTCTGCGCAATCAGATCCCAGCCATCGCCCCACTTGGCGGACCAGTCAGGATTGGCGGCGACGGCCGAACGCAGTTCGAGCTCGGTGCGGAACTTCTGCCCCATGAAGGTGGGGTCGAGCAGACCCGCGAAGATCCCGGTGCGCGCCTTGCGCGAGTTCTGCACACCAAAGTACTCGTCTTCACCTACGCGGCGGTTCTCTTCGCTACGACCCATGAAGGTCGACAAGAGAACTTCACGGCGCCACAGCGTGCGCATAGCGAGCGGGTATTGGAAGTCGCGCATGTACTCCAAGTGCGACATGGTGAACAGGCGCTCGGTGCGGCCGGGGTGGCCTGCCACGAAGACCAAGTCACCTTCGGTCGAGCCATTCGCGCTCCACTCAAGGTGATGCTCCGCCTGCAAGGGCTTGCCGTTCTCGTAGATGCGGAAGAAGCACACATCGAGGTCGTAGCGCGGAAACTCGAAGTTGTCCGTGTCGCCGCCGAAGAACGCGATGGCCTTCTCCGGTGCGAACACTAGGCGCACATCATCCCAGGTCTTGTACGAGTAGAGGTGGTAGCGCGCACCTTGCCACAGCGTGACGATCTCGCACTTGAGGCCCGAGGCCTTCTTCGCCTCGCTCTCCAGCTCGGTCATCTTGGCGCGACGCGCGGCGGACTTTTGCGCGTTGGACATGCCCGGCTTGGCAGTGGCCTCCACTTGTGCGGTCACATCTTCGATGGTCCACAGCACATCCATCTCGATGTTCGGGCACTTCAACTCTTCAGCCAGAGTCTTGGCATGGA
>JBILXQ010000338.1:0-3682 GCA_044378375.1 Planctomycetota bacterium | reverse complement strand
TGCCCAGCGTTTCAACTCCGCGTGCAATTGCGGCGACAAGCGCAGCAGCAGAGCTTTACGCTCGCCGCTGGGCTCTTCGTGCTTGTCGTCGTCGTGCTTGGCTGCCACGAGGTGCACCTGGCGCGGGGTCGATCGGAACCCGTCAGTTGTAGAGCGTACCGGTGTTGACCACTGGTGTAGCACTTGCCTGGCTGCACAACACCACCAACAGATTGCCCACCATCGCGGCGCGACGCTCGGGATCCAGTTGGACCATGCCCTTTTCGTCCAATCGGTGCAGCGCTTGCTCGACCATGCCTACTGCGCCTTCGACGATCATCTGGCGGGCAGCGATGATGGCGCCGGCCTGCTGGCGCTGCAGCATTGCGGCAGCGATTTCCGCACTGTAAGCCAAGTGCGACAAGCGCGCCTCCAACACCTCCACGCCAGCCAACTCGAGCCGCGTGCTCAACTCTTCGGCCAATTCACGCGCCACATCATCCGCGCTGCCGCGTAAAGTAGTCTGGACATCGGTGGTTTGCCCGTCGTCGTACGGGTGACGGCTGGCCACCATGCGCACGGCGGATTCCGCTTGCGTGGCAACAAACTGCTCATAGTTTTCGACATCAAAGAGAGAGCGCGCAGAGTCGCGCACCTGCCACACCACGATCGCGGCGATCTCGATCGGGTTGCCCAATAGGTCGTTCACCTTGAGCGTCTTGCCGTCCAAGTTGTGCGCACGCAGAGAGATCTTCTTCTTGCTGGTGAACGGGTTGGTCCAATAGAAGCCCGGAGTGCGCACCGTGCCGCGATACGTACCGAACAACACCAAGGCGCGCCCGAGGTTGGGCTCCACCACAAAGAAGCCGCCCATCACGATGAAGAACACAACGGCAAGGGGCAACGCCATCACCGCCAACATAGGCGTGCCCGTGCGAGCGCCGACGACGATCAAGGCGACCACCGCCGCTCCGAGCAGCAGGTGAAGCACGAGGATGACAGCACCAGACAGGGGCTGAAAGGAGCGTTCGACCGAGGGGTTGCGGACTTCCATAGGAGCTTCCATGCGAAGGTTGATGGTGATATCACCACGATATCGCCGCCCCATACGCGGGACCAGACCCAAGATTCGCAACTCGGCTCGAATCCACCCCGCGCTCGCCCGTATGTGGGACGCTAGGATTCTCTACGAGTGGCCTCCCCGACCGACACACTGCCCCCTCTCCCGCGAGAAAGTGATGGCTTCTGCCTGGAGCGCGAGCTCGGCCGCGGAGGCATGGGCGTGGTGTACCAAGCCATCGAGCTCGCCTCCGGACGTAAGGTTGCGCTCAAGATCCTCTCCGAAGACCTGGCCTTCTCGGATGAGGCCTTCCGTCGCTTCCGGCGCGAGGCGCGCTTGGCGGCCGGCATCAGCGACCCACGCTGTGTGTTCGTGTTGGGTGCGCATCGTGTCGAAGGCGCGCCCGCGATCTCGATGGAGCTGGTCGATGGCGGCACCTTGCAGCACAAAATTGCGGCAGGGGAACCCATCAGCGTCGACCAAGCGGTGCGCTGGACCATCGATGTGATCGATGGACTCACCGCTGCGCATGCACAAGGTGTCTTGCACCGCGACATCAAGCCCAGCAACTGCTTCCTCGACACCGATGGGCGCGTGAAGCTTGGTGACTTTGGCCTGTCGCGCGCCATCGAGCGTGATGTGAATTTGACACAGTCGGGCCAGTTCATCGGCTCGCCGCTGTACGCCTCGCCCGAGCAAGTCAAGGGCCGCGGTATCGACGAACGCAGCGACCAGTACTCGGTAGGTGCATTGCTGTATGCCCTGCTCACAGGACGCGCGCCCCACACCGGCAACAATGTAGGTGAGGTGCTGGCGCGCATCTTCTCAGAGACGCCACAAGCCCCGAGCGAAGTACGCAGCAGCGTCCCGCGTGCCCTGGACAAAGTGATCCTGCGAACCTTGTCCAGAGAACCGGACAAACGCTTCCGCGACTTGACGGGCCTGCGCCAAGCACTGGAACCTTTTATCGAGCGCGACACGCCGCCCGAGCACCTTGCAGGTCGCGTGAGTGCGTTCGTCGTAGACCAAGCAGCCCTGGCCCTAATTGGAGTCCTAGTGGGCCTGTCCGCCGAACGCTTCTTGCCCGGCTTATTCCAAGCACTGTACGGCGAAAGCAGCCGCTGGGCTCTAGCCTTCCAAACGGTGTTGGGCCTGGGCCCTACATTGGTGTACTACGGCACGCTCGAAGGCGCCGGCGGACTCACCGTAGGTCGCTGGATCGTGGGCTCGCGCGTGGTGGACTTCCAGACACGCCAACCGTCCTATCGCGGAGCCTACACGCGCGCCCTACTGTTCTTCACACCCAGCGCGCTCGTGGGTTTGATCAGCGGCCTCAGCGGCCTGGAATCCGCGGGCATCTGGATCATGAGCACACTCACACAGCTCGCGTGGTGGATTGTGCTCTTCCAACCGGCCCGTGCCCACAATGGCTGGCGCGGCCGCCATGAACGCTGGTCCCACACGCGTACCGATCAGATTCGTCCGCCGCTGTTGCGCACCGTGTCCAACTCGGTGCCGCGCCAAGAGGTGATGGACTGTGCCGCACCGAGCATCTTAGGCGCGTATGTGGTGCAAGGATGTGTGCACGGCCAGCCCCACATCCTAGAGGCGCGCGATGACGAGCTCGGGCGTGATGTCTGGATGGTGCGCAACTCACCTCCGGACTTGAGCACGCAGCGACGCAGCCAAGCACGCCCAGCGCGTTTGCGTTGGTTGGACACGCTCAGCGCAGGCGACGACCGCTACGATGTCTACGAAGCACCTGGCGGCAGCGCTGCCCTGCACGCATTGCCGTGGCTCGCACAGCGCAACTGGACCCAGCGATCACGGTTGGCGCTGCAGTTGATTGACGAAACGCTGGCTGGAGCCGCAGAGCCCGAAACGACCGGGCTTAGCCCCAAGCGGCTCTGGCTGGACCGTCAAGGAAACTTGCGTGTGCTCGATACCTCCGTTGTGCCGGCAACATCAGATGCACCACCGACGCAAGCGGATTCGCTTAGCGCATCCCTGCGCTTGATCTACCTCGGAGACCAAGCTCACCAGCATCTGCCTGTAGACCTGCCGATGCATGCCGAACCTGCAGTGCGGGCGCTCTTGGAGCCACAGCCCTCGCAACACACGCTGCATACTGCACGCGCGAACCTCGTGCGCGCGCTCGAGGGTGCGCAACGCCCGAGCGTGCGCGCGCGCGTGCTCCAGCTGTTGCTGGGGACGGTAATCCCTGTGCTTGGCTTGGCGCTGCTGGCCATCGCCAGCATCTTTGCCGTGATGTTCACTGCGGGCAGCTCACTCGGACTGAGGGCTCAAATCGCGGTGCGCGAACTGCGCGACCAAGCATCCACATTGACGCCCGCCGAGATCGAAGATCGCCAGATCTTGGTCGCTGAAGCACTGCAATCGCCTTGGAATCGAGCGCTCTTTTGGGATGACGTGTTGCGTACACATGCCCACGAAGTCACCGACGCGTGGCAAACCAGAGATCCAGAGGCAGCCAACCCCAGTCCAGCACGCATTCGGAGCGCACACCAACGCTTCCAAACGACACACCCGACTCTAGACCCCGTCGAAGACGACGGACTTGCGCGTCTCAACCAACCGGCTGTGCTGCCAGCCTTGCTCGCCGTGTGCTTGTTGCTGTGGACA
>JBILXQ010000337.1:0-3699 GCA_044378375.1 Planctomycetota bacterium | reverse complement strand
GGGCACCACACCGGAGTCGAGTAGATCACCCAGCACATTGCCTGCCCCCACGCTCGGCAGTTGGTCCGGGTCGCCGATCAACACGAGTCGCGTTGGTGCTTGCACCGCCTTCAGCAAGTGGTGCGCCAAGGCCACATCGAGCATCGAGATCTCGTCGACGATGACCAAGTCCGCCTGCAGTGGGTTCTTCTTGTTGTGCAGGAACTCGCCGTCTTGCGGGTTCCATCCCAGCAGCCGGTGAATGGTCTGTGCATCGACACCAGTGGCTTCGGCCATGCGCTTGGCGGCGCGTCCGGTCGGTGAAGCCAGCAACACCTTGGCGCCGGCTGCTTTGGCCAAGGCGACCACAAAGCGCGTGATGGTGGTCTTGCCCACGCCCGGGCCACCTGTCAGCACGGCAATGGGCTGCGAAAGCAAACCCAACACCGCTGTGCGCTGCAGCTCGTGGAGTTCGATCTGATTGCGCCGCTCGTGGGCCGCGAGTTGCTCGCGCGTGGCCAACGGTGTGACGCCAGCGGCTGTCAAAAGTTCTTTCACGCGCCGCGCCAAGCCCGCTTCCGAGGCCGCGAGCCACGGGATCCATGCGCGTTGCTGTCCATCCGAACAGGCTTCGACGACGAGGCCTTCGTCGCGTTGCTGGGCCAAGGCGTCGATCGCCGCCATGGCTGTGGCCTCGGTCACCGCTTCCTTGACCAACACGCGCGTGCGCGCCACCAGCTCGCCGACCGTCAAGCAGGTGTGACCGTCATCCGCCGCGGACTCCAAAGCATGCACCGTGGCTGCTTGGGTGCGTCGCGGGTCATCCGCAGCCATCCCCGTGCCCAAGGCCAGACGATCCGCGACGCCGAAGCCGATACCGCGCACGCCGTGGGCAATCAGGTACGGGTTCTCGCGCAGGCGCGCCTCGCAGTCATGTCCGAATTTTTTGACAATGGCCGCAGCTTGGGACGGCCCCAGCCCGCCACCACGCAAGAAAGCATGCACCTGATGCGTGCCCATGTCGGCCTTGACCGTGCCCACCAACATCTCGCGCAGCGCAGGCTTCAGCCCGCGCACCTCATCCAAGTGCTCGGGTTGCTCGGCGATGGCTTGGAACGGATCGGCGCTGGGTGCCTTGCGCTCCAACGCCTCGACGATGCGCCGCGCCAACACCTCGCCGATGCCGGGAAAGCGCTCCGAGGCCAAGTACCGCACTGCGCCCTCGGCTGTGGCGGGCGGCAGGACGAGGACCTCGTCGAATTCAAACTGAGGCCCATGGGCCTTATGCACGATCCAGCGGCCGCGCATGTGCACCCGCAAGCCCACTGCGGGCTGGTCGATCTTGCCGACCGCGCTAACGAGCAGCGGCTCGTACAGGCCCGCGCTGGCCGCATGGCCATAACCCTTTTCTGGATGGACTCTTAGAACGCCGTACAGGGTCTCGGTCGAGTGGAAGGTGATGCGGTCAATCGTGCCGCGCAATTCCTCGGACCCTGCTGCTTGTCCCTGTGCTGTCCCGCGTTCGGCCACACACGGCAGGATGGCCTCTGGAGCTCGCCGTTTCCAGCGCACATCTTGGCTTTGGGGGCTTCATCCGCTAGGCTATTCGCCCCTCTGTGCGGGAGACCACCTAGTCCGGTGGCCGGCGCAGGGGCCACACAGCACATCGAATCCGCGTCCGAAGGAAGTACAGCGAGTGATCAAGGTCCAGATCCGTCCGAACGAGTCTCTCGAAGCCGCCCTGCGTCGTTTCAAGCGTCAGTGCAACTACGGCGGCGTGTTCCGCCTCGCCAAGGCCAACACCTGGCATGAGAAGCGCTCGGACAAGCGCCGCCGCGAACGCCGCGAGCGCCTGCGCAACATCCAAAAGGCCACGCGCAAGAACCAGCCGAAGACGGGCCTGCGTCGCAAGCGCACCGTCGCGCGCAAGCCGCGTACGAGCTGAGAGCTCTTCACGCGTGTAGGCATGAGAACCCGGGCCGCTGTGTGCTCGGGTTCTTTGCTGTCTGGATTTAGGTCATGGGGCTCTACGGCAAAGAACGCGATCTCTCCCAAGCGGCCACCGAGGTAGTCCTCGCTGTGGATGCTTCGGCCTTCGGTGAGCGTCACGATGAGTTCGAGATGCGGCTGGATGCGTTCTTGGCTCATCACTTGTCGTGGCGTTCGCGGTCGTCGGTGCAGGATCTGATTCGCACCGGCTTTGTGTTGGTGGATGCCAGCACGCCTGACAAGCCGCGCGGCACGGGGACACCTGTCAAGGAAACCAGACCGGCTCGTCGGGTGCGCCACGGGTCCACGGTGGTGGTGGTGATCCCCGAGCCGTTGCGCGCGCAACCGACGCGCGCCGATGCAGGCGGTGTGAGTGTGCTACATGAGGACACGGCGGTGCTGGTCGTGGACAAGCCTCCCGGCATGCCGGTGCACCCGAGCGGCCGCTACTTGTCGGACACGCTGATCCAGCGCGTGCATGCGCTGTACGGTGCGGGCTATGAGCTTGAGCAAGGTGGTGCGCCGCGCTTGTGCCATCGCATCGACAAGGACACGAGCGGTGTCGTGGTGATCGGGCGTCATCCCGAAGCGCACATGGAGGTGCGGCGCCAGTTCGAGGATCGCGAGGTCGAGAAGGAGTACCTGGCGCTCGTCTACGGTGTGCCCGAGCGCGATGGTGGCGTAATCGACTATCCGATCGGCCCTTCCAAGGTCAGCCGCATCGACTTGAAGATGGCGGTGTTGGTCGAAGGCGCGCCGTGCCGCACCGAGTGGCGCGTGGTCGAGCGTGCGCGCGACTGCGCTTTGGTGGCGTGCAAGCCGATCACCGGACGCCAGCACCAGATTCGCGTGCACTTGTCATCGATCGGGCATGCGATTGTGGGTGACAAGCTCTACGGGCCGGATGAGATGCTCTTCGAGAAGGCGCTCGACGGCACCTTGGATGAGCGCGACATGGAGCTGTTGGGCTTGTCGCGCCAAGCGCTGCACGCGCATCGCATCGTGTTCAAGACACCGGCTACCAACGAGCGCTTAGAGGTGTGCGCGCCGTTGCCGCGTGACATGGCGGACTACTTGGACGAGCATCGCTAGCGCGCACACGCCCAGCGCCGACCACGGTGTCAGCAGCTTCCAAGTGGCCAGCGCGAGGCCGGTAGTCGCCATGGCCAGCATCATCATGGTGCCCACCATGTCGAGCGGTGCCTCGACACGATCGGGCGCAACGGAGAGCGGCAGGTTCGTGACACAGCGTCCCCACAGCGCGTGCAGCAAGTACAAGCACACCAGCATCGAGACGGGGATGGTCTGTAGCGCGCTGGTGGCTTCGCCGATCGAGCACGCGACGATTGCGATCAACGCGTACAGCGGCACGAGCACACGCACATAGAGAGCCTTGAGTGCACCGCGCGCGATGGCCTCGTGCGTGGTGGGCGCTGTGTCGAGGATCCAGCGCGCTTCGTGCCCGCGACTGCCAGGTACTTGTGACAACAAGACTGGCAAGTAGGTCACAGGTGCAAAAGCCAGCAGCGCTGCGATGCCGCCACGCAGTCGCGGGTCTTCGTCTTGTAGGCCGAGGTACAAGAACGCGAGCGGAATGCCGAGCAAGGGATAGACGCGCAACACGAAGTCGCGCTCCTTGGGCAAGGCTTCGTAGGTGAAGGCAAAGCCTGCGCGTTCGTCGTCGCGCACCCACGTCCGCACCAGCAACGCGCGCAGCGGTGCCAGCAACGC
>JBILXQ010000336.1:0-3727 GCA_044378375.1 Planctomycetota bacterium | reverse complement strand
TCTCCTGTGGCTGGACCTGCCCTTGGACGAACTCGAGCCCCGCATCCGCGCCCGCACCGAAGCCATGTTCGACGCCGGTTGGCCGAACGAGGCCCTCGACTTGCAGGTGCGCGGGTTGCTCGGGCCCACGGCTGGGATGGCGTTGGGGTACGCGGAGGCGGCGGCTTGCGCGCGCGGCGAGGTGTCGCGGACGCAGGCGGTGGAGGCGATTGTGTTGGCGACGAGGCAGTTTGCGCGGCGGCAGAGGACGTGGTGGAGGAAGTTCCCGGCGGTGTGTATGAGGCCGCTGGGGGTGGGGGATGGGGGGTATGTGGAGGAGGCGGGGGCCGCACTGGGAGAGGGCTAACGTGATACTGGCCCAGATCAGTGTGCATGGCCTAATTACGGCTTAGTATATATAGATTGCTGGAAAGCGACTTAGGGTCGCATGGATGCTTCGGGGCCGACCAAGCCGCGGCCTGGGGCAGGCCTTGGGGCGCCGTAGGGCCCTAAATCCCGCATGGCAGGCCCGCCATCGGGGGGCAGTCCGGCACCCGTGCACACTCAGCTGGACCAGTATCCCCAAAACGACGCGACCTAGGATTTTCATCCTAGGTCGCTCTCCGCCAGCTCACTCCAGCCGGCTATGCACCAACCAGCACTCTCAGTGCGGCTGCAACGGATTGTCCGGGTTCTCGTTTAGGAAGTGACGCTGCAGCGTCAAGCCCACCGAGCTCATCTGGCGGCCCTGATAGGCCCAGAACTCGCCGTCGCGATCTTCGCGGTAATTGTAGGCGTAATTGCCCATGCGCAGGCCGACGGAACGGTTGTTCCAGTGGTCGTCATAGTGCGTGCGCTGCGAGGAGCACGATGTGGCACCCAGAGCGAGGGCGGCGACCAGAAGGCCTGCGGCGGAAAGGTTGTGCTTCATAGCTTGAGGGGGGCTTTCCCTCGGCGGTCGAGCGCGAGGGCTTCAGCGGGAACGATTGTGCGGATCGGCTACGGGGATGTCAACCGATCGGGCAGCGTCTTCTACCCAAGCGGCCGTCGTGGTAACCATGCACCCTTGCCATGACGCCTGCCGAGCGCATTGGCCTCTACGGGGGCTCCTTCGACCCGCCGCATGCGGGGCATGTGCATGTGCTGCGCACCGCCCTCGCTGCCGGTCGCTTGGCCCGCTGCCATGTGGTTCCAGCGGCCCGCTCGCCGTTCAAGCAGGCCGGGCCGGCCCTCTCGGATGCCGAGCGCTGCGCTTTGGTGCAAGCGGCCTGCGAGGGCCTCGAGCGCGTCGTGGTCGATCAGCGCGAGCTGCGGCGCGGCCCGCCTTCCTACACGATGGACACGGTGCGCGAGCTGAAAGCCGAGCTGGCGCCGGATGCGCAGGTGGTCCTAGTGCTCGGGTCCGACAACTTGCCGGACTTGCCGCGTTGGCGGCAGGGGCGGGAGCTGCTCGAGTTGGTGGAACCGTTGATTGTGCATCGCGGCGGCGAGGCCGAAGAGGCGCTTGCTCGAGCCTGCGCGGCGCTTCCGGCCCATCTGCAGCAGAAGCTGCGCGCCGGGTATGTGCACCAGCCCGAGGTCGTGGCGAGCTCGACCGACTTGCGGGCACGCCTCGCTGCACGCGACGAGACCGCCTTGCGTGAGTTGCCAGCCGCTGTGGCACAGCTCATCACCACGCGCGGCCTGTACGGTTGGCACGTGCGGTGATGGATAGTCTCATCACCTGGGCCGCCTGCACGCTGGCAACGGCACTTGCGGCCTTGTGGTTGGTGGAGCGCGCACCGAAAAAGCTGCGCGACGATGGCGCGGCCGAGCGCGAACGCAAGCAACAAGCGCACGCTGTGCCGTTGGTCTTGGGTACCGCACTCTTGGCGGGGTGCATCGTGGCTTGTGCACTCGGTTGGCACGCAACGCAGCTGAATCCGTGGACCACCACACTGGTGCTGTGTGCCGCGTACGGAGTGGGCTTGTGCGATGACTTGGCTCCGCAAGGTCTCACACCGCTTGTCAAGTTGACTGGACAGTTGCTTGTGGCGTTGGTGTACGCATGGGCTCTGCCCATCCCCATCACCGACGCAGCACTTGCCGCAACGGCCTGTATGGTTGCGCTCAATGTGTCCAATACATTTGACAACGCCGATGGCGCTGTGTTGAGCGTCTGCGCCGTGCCCTTGCTGTTGGTGGGAGTGCCACTCGGTGCCGCCGCAGGTGCGCTGTTGCCGTTCAATGTCACGCGCTTGCCCACAGGCGCCCGCGCCTACCTGGGCGACTCTGGCTCGCATCTCGTCGGACTGCTCTGTCTCTGCGCAACACCCGTCTCGTGGTTGTTGTTGGTGCTGCCGGCCTGCGACCTTGCGCTGGTTTCGTGGGCTCGTGTGCGAGCGGGGCGTGCACCATGGCAAGGTGATCGACGCCACCTTGCACACCGCCTGCAACGACGAGGCTACGCCGCACCCACCATTGCACTCCTCTTATGCGGCTGCGGGCTCCTGCCGCTGGCGGGGCACTTTGCCCTCAGCCCGATCGCGGGCCCACTGGGAGCCGTGGGCGGCACGCTTCTTTGCCTCGCGACAACCCTGTATTTGTGGCGCTTGGGCAGCCCTCCAGCGGCCGTTCCTTGACGGATCCCATCTAGGACACGACCATGCTGCGCCCCGCGCCTTGGCTCGGGCCAGCTCCCGTGGCCTACCCCCTCACCGCCATCATCTCCGATCTGCATGGCAACATGCCCGCCATTGAGACGGCTGTGGCTGATGCTTTGGCACGCGGTGCGAAGCGCCTGTACTGCTTGGGCGACATCGTGGGGTATGGAGCCGAACCCTACCAAGCCGTGTGCTTTGTGCGCGATCGAGTGCAGGGTGCGCATGGCTTCGAGCCCGGTCTGTGCTTGAAGGGCAATCACGAGGCGGCGTTGATCGACGCCGATGGCGACAGTGACTTCAACCCCAAGGCGCGCGCTGCCATCCAGTGGACAGCGGGGGCACTCTTGGATGGTGATGCCAAGGTGTACGATTGGCTTGACACCCTGTCGCCAGCTGCCTTGGACGAAAGTGCGATGTACGCACATGGCTCACCGCGCGATCCGTTGCGCGAGTACATGCTGCCGCGCGATCGCCAGAACCCCGAGAAGATGCGCGCTTGTTTTGACGCCCTCGCGGCGCAAGAACGCTTGATCTGCTTCGTCGGCCACAGTCATGTGCCGGCCATCTATTTCGAAGATGGCCGCATGTACCGCCCGTCTGGCACCACGACTCCGTTGGACTTGGATCTGCGCACAGGCAATCGCGCGATCCTCAACGTCGGTTCGGTAGGCCAACCGCGCGACGGAGATCCGCGCCTGTCGTATGTGCTGTGGGACGGGCTGCGTCCAAGCTTCGTGCGACTGGACTACGACCACCACACAGCTGCGGAACGCATCCGTGCTGTGAAGGAACTGCCTGAGTTTCTTGCTGAACGGTTGGCCGTCGGCCGCTGATCGCAACGACACGCCTGAAAGACCCCCTCTACGACCGCGACGGAACGGACGACCTTGGACAAGCGCTTTCTCTCCGCGTTGCTGCTGTGCTTTGTGATCGTGGTTGGCTGGACATTGCTGTTCCCGCCGCCGAAGCCGACTGTTCCCGATGGTTCGAACACCACCGCACGCACGGAAGCTCCTGCCACGGAGTCAACCACGACGGAGTCGTCGCAAGCGAACCCGGCGACACTGCCTGCTGGGACGCAAGGTCGCGTGGTGCGCGACACCGAG
>JBILXQ010000335.1:0-3728 GCA_044378375.1 Planctomycetota bacterium | reverse complement strand
TGGAACGCAAGCCAGGCTCCATCGGCACTCAGGGCAGCGCGCGTGGATAGGCCATTGCCGCTTTGGCTTGTCAGCGCACGACTGATCAAGTGCGTGGCGCGTGTGCTGCGATCGTGCAAGTAGATGTCGCGCTGGTTGTTGGTGTCACCAGGTGCGCTGTTCGAGCAATCACACGACAGCGCGACCAATCGGCCATCGCGGGACACCGACACACGCCCCGTCATGCCGAAACTCGTCCCGCTCGAAGGTGCGCACGGCGTACTCGCAGAGGTCGTGTCCACGCGCTGCGTGGCTCCTGTGATGCGTTCGGTGGCAAAGAAGTTGAACAGCGTATCGCCATCATCAGGCACTAGATTCGGATCATCGCTGAAGTAGGCGATGATCGATCCATCCCCGGAAATCGCCGGATAGCTGGACGCATGCAGAGAGTGTGCACCTGTTGGAGTGCGCGCCACAACTTGGATGCTTCCTGTCACTCGATCGCGCCAATACAGCGTCGCTAGCCCCGAGTTGACGCCCGGCACCAGATTCGAGGCGGTGCTGCTGAACACCACAAAGCGTCCATCGTCGGAGATGGCATTGGCGGCCGGGTCTTCCGGCCCCATGGTGCCACTATGCCAATCCGCAGCTGCTCCTGCGGCCGACACACTCAGCAGTTGATGCGTGTTCGTGCTGAGCTCGACCAAGTACGCATCGTCGTACCCGTTGCCATCGACGCCCGGCGGCACAAGGTCGTGGGCTTCGCTGTAGTACACCAACCATTGCCCATCGCCCGAGAGAGTGGGGTTGTGTGACAAGCCAGACGCTGCATCTCCAGCCGCCGCATGCCCCACAGCCACCACACTGATCAAGCGTGTACGCCCCGCATGGCGGTCGCGCACGTAGATGTCCAGCACACCATTCGTGTCGGCATGAGCAGTGAGGTTCGTGGCGGCACTTGTGAACGCCACATAACGACCATCGGCAGAGATGGATGCTCGAAAGGAGCGTGCGTTGCCTTGCACAGCGCTGAGATCGGCCACGCTGATGCGTTCGGTCAGGCCGCTGGATCGGTCCTGTACGAACACATCTTGCACGCCATTGGTGTCGCCGGGAACCAAGTCAGCCGCCGTGCTGGAGTACGCGATGTAGCGACCATCTGCGGAGATGGACGGAGCATCCAATTGCCCCGCACTCTGCGCGCCACTCGGCGTCAAGTTGATGCGCGTGAACGGCGCTTGCATCGCGCACAACGGCGCCGTGCACAGCACAGCTGTCCAAACGACCAGACCCGCGCGCGCCGTGGTGTTCACGGACTTGAACCTAAGCGCGCAGGCTACTTTCGTCAAGTATACGCGACAACGTGCGCGGAAGGTGCAGCCACAGGGCTGGTGTAGGCATCGCTTCCTAGCCCTGCACCGGCAAAGGCGGTCTGCATGGCGCGCGCACAGCGTTGGGCCTGCAGCTCATCGTCGCACCAAGCGAACACACTCGGGCCTGCGCCGCTAATGGATGCACCGAGCGCGCCGCAGTCCAAGGCTGCGCCCTTGACCGCAGCAAATCCCGGCACCAAAGCAGCACGGCGTGGTTCGATCAACACATCCGCCAAACCAGCGCGCACCAAGCTCCGATCGTTCTGGTGGCAGCCTGCCAAGACCAAGGCCAAGTGCTCGCTTTGCGCGACAAACTCGTTCAAGGCATAGGCACCGCGGAGGACCTCGCGCGCGGCCTTGGTCTCGACCACGCAGTGCGGGTGCACCAATGCGCACCACAGGCCCGCAGGCACGGGAATACGCACCAGTCGTTCGCGTGTGGCCAGCACCAGGCCACCTAACAACATCGGTCCTACATTGTCGCCTGGGCGCGCTCCGGTGGCTGCTTCTTCTCCATCGAGTGCGTGCACATACAACTCATCTGCGCTCAACGGTTGCGCCAGCAAGGCATTCACGGCCACCACGGCTGCCACGGCAGAGGCCGCCGAGCCGCCCATGCCGGAGCCCAAAGCGATGCCCTTGTCGAGCTCCAGCTCGACCCCGAAGGGCGCTTGCGCGCGCAGCAACAACGAGCGTGCTGCAGCACCTGCGGTGTTGCGCTCTACCTCGTGCGGGATGCGCGTCTCCACGCCGCGCACGCTGGTGATGTGCACACCGGGGCGAGCACACGGGCGCGCCGTCACACGATCGCCCACTCCGGCAATCACATGGCCGAGCAAGTCAAAGCCCACGGCGACATTGCCCACAGACGCGGGCGCGAACGCGGTGACCATGCTGTGCTGTGCCATGGGTGTCATCCTATGGCCAACGCGGCCCGGCGAGTGCTGCCGCATAGGGTCGCTCGGGCTCCATGTGTTGCCACACGATGGCGCTTGCCGCGCGCAACAAGCGGAAGCCTGCGTTGCTGTCGTCCCACGACTGATCGACTTGGTTCTTCGTGATCACGCACAGCACATACGAGCCATGTGGTGCCGACACCAGCAGCACTTCCGAGCGCGAGGCGTTGACTGCGCCCTGTTTGCTGATCACATGCACATCGCTGGGTACCGAGCTCAAGGCCTCGCCATCCCAATACGCACGACCCAGCATGCGGTCCAAATGTTCATCGGCAGCTGGAGAGACCGCGCGCCGTTCGCGAATGGCGACGAGCATCTCGGCCATCTCGCGCGGCGTCGTTTGGCCCCAACCATACTGCTTGTAGTCAGATTCACGGCCAGCAACGCGCGAGTTCACACGCGTGATGCGATAGCCATGAGCTTCCATCCACGCGTTGATCGTTGCGCCGCCGCCAGCTAGATCTTCGCACCACACGCTGGCTGTGTTGTCGGAGAGTGACTCCATCAAGAACAGCAACTTGTTGGGCTCCACTTTGGCGCCGGGCGTGAGCTTGGCCACAAGGTCATCGCCGCCACGCCCGTACTTGGGGTCGTAGGGGACGGGCGCCTTCCAGTCCAACTCCCCTGACTGGACTCGCTGCAACAAGCCCAAGGCGATCGGCACCTTGATCAACGATGCGGTGGGGAACACTTCATCTGCACGCAACGCCACTTCGCAAGTGCCATCCAGAGAGCGCACATACAGGCCCACATCGCCGGCGAAGTCCGCTGTGAGTGCGCGCAAGTCGCGCTCTAACGCCTGCGGATCCGGACGCTGCTGTTGTGGCATCTGGCACCCAACCAACAGCAGCAACCCCGCAACCCAACGCATCAGAGCACGCGACACGCTTTCAAGGTGGCGCTCAGGCGCGTCTTGGTGGCTGACTCCAACGGCGCCAGCGGCAAGCGTACTTCCGAAGACATGAACGGGAAGCGTTGTTCGAGCGCCCACTTCACCGGCACAGGATTGGGCTCCAAGAACAAGTCATGCGCCAACGGAGCAAAGCGCTCCACAATGGTCGCGGCGAGTACGCTGTCTCGCTGTTGGGTGGCGCGTACCAGCGCAGCGCACTCCGCAGGCAAGAGGTTGTTCACCACTCCGATGACGCCGACCGCGCCAGCTTCGAGGAAATCCACCAGCGAGGCATCGTCGCCGCACAGGACTGCACAAGGAGTCTCCTGCACCAGCCTCCGCACGCGCTCGAGATCAGGCTTGGCCTCTTTGACTGCCACCACATGCTCGTACCGTTGTCCTAGTTCCTTGACAACTTCGACCGGCATGTCGACCCCGGTACGCGACGGCACGTTGTACAGGACGATCGGCGTACGCACCGCATCCGCCAGAGCCGAGTAATGCAGCACGAGGCCGCGCGGCGACGGC
>JBILXQ010000334.1:0-3730 GCA_044378375.1 Planctomycetota bacterium | reverse complement strand
GCACTTCCTACGCGGAGGTGCGGCCCCGCTCGCATTACCGCGGCCCCTATGCGAGAGCCTTGATGCCCCGAGCATTGAGCGCGGGCGCGAAGAGTGGCAAGGTGTGCGCCTCACCATGGCCGATAAGAAGAAGAAGCCGGATCCCGTCCCCGCTCCGAAGATCAAGAAGGCGCCGCGCAAGCTCGATGAGCTCGACAAGAAGACGCTGAAGCTGATCGAAGGCACCGCGGGGTTGGTGCGCAACAAGATTGACGCACGCACGCTGCCGGAGCTGCGCTTCCCGACGCGCTCGCTGTCGAACGTCAAGTACGACGCCAAGATCGGCTACTTCGAGTTGGGGCGCGGGCGCAAGGCGCGCGCCTTGTCGGTGAACACTGTCAAGAGTTTTGCACAGACCCTGCGCTTGATGGCGATCAGCAAAGAGATGGTCGAGAACGACGACTTCGCCACGAAGCGGGAAGCGTACTACGTCTCGAAGAACTGGGGCGAGTGCAAGTTCAACGACCAGCCCGAGTCGGACACGGTGCTCGATGACATCGAAGCACTGGCGTCATTGGACGGGCTGTCGCGTGAGCAACTGCGCTTCTTCCCTGAGGAACACGGCGGCTCGATCGCGGGCAACTTGGTGGTGATCGACCGCGATCCCGAAACAGCGCAAGAGATCCGCATCGACTGCACGGCCTTCGGTTCGGGCTCGTACACCATTCCGCACTCGGTCGAGCATTTGAAGTTCGAGACCGATGCGACCTTCGTACTCGCTATCGAGACCGGCGGTATGTTCCAACGCTTGAACAACCACAAGTTCTGGAAGACAGCGAAGTGCATTCTGGTCGAAACGGCTGGTGTGCCTACGCGCGCCACGCGACGCTTCGTGCGGCGCTTGGCCGATGAGAAGAAGCTGCCGGTCTACGCCTTCGTGGACTGCGATCCGTACGGTATCGCCAACATCTACCGCACGCTGAAGGTCGGCTCGGGCAACGCGGCGCACATCAACCGCTTCTTCTGCGTGCCGCAAGCGCAATACTTGGGCGTCACGCCGCAGGACATCATCGACTTCAAGCTGCAGGATGCCACGCACCCGTTGCAGGACGTAGACATCAAGCGCGCCAAGGATGCGTTGAAGAATGACCCGTTCTTCGTCGCGCACAAGCCGTGGGTCAAGGCCTTGGAGCAGATGCTTTCGATGGGTGTGCGCGCCGAACAGCAGGCCCTCGCCAAGTGGGGACTCAACTTCGTGATCGAGGAGTACTTGCCGCGCAAGCTCTCGAACCGGAAGTTGTTCCTGCCGTGAACGCCAGCACGGCGGCGGCCATCGGTTTCGCCTTGCTGGCGATGCTGGTCTTGGGAGCACTGTCGCTCTGGCTGCAGGCACCTTTGTTGTTCCCCGCCATCGGTGCAAGTGCGGCGGTGGTGCTGCTGGCTCCCGCGTCGTTGGGCGCACAACCGAAGTCGATTTTGCTCGGCCATGCGCTGGGCGGCGTGCTGGGTTGGATCTGTGTGCAGACCATTGCCGGAGGCGCACAAGGCAGCTTGGTGAATTTGACCAATCCCGCGCTGCTGGTGTCCGGTTCTGTCGCCCTCGCGGCCACCATGCTCGCGCTCATGTCGTTGCGCGTGCCGCATCCGCCCGCAGCAGCCACCACGATGATCGTGGGCATGGGACTGTTGCCGCGAGCCGAGCATGTGCTGGCCCTGATCGTGTCAGCAGGACTTGCGGCCGCAGCGACGGCCTACGCGCAACGACACGTGCGCCCGTAACGCGAGCGCGGACTACTTCGTCGTCTTCGGCGGCACCAAGAAGAAGCGCCCGATCGCTACCTCTAGCGGTGAGCCATCATCACGCTCGAAGGTATAGCTGCCTTCCATGGTGCCCCACGGGGTGTTCAGCGGGCACGAGCTGGTGTACTCGAAGCGTTCGCCCGGATTGAGGCGCGGCGTCTTGCCGACCACACCTGGACCGCGCACTTCCTCGCGGTGGTTGTTGGCGTCCAAAATGACCCAGTGCCGCGAACGCAAGCGCACAGGTGTGCTGCCCTCGTTCACGATGGTGATCGTGTAGGCGTAGAGCCAATGGCGCTGGTCGGGATCCGATTCCGACTCCAGCCATTGGGCAATGGCTTGCACGCGCACGCCCTCGGTGCTGGTGGACGAACTGCCGGGCGGAAGAGTGGGGACGCTAGTGCCTGTCATAGGGGTGCGGAAGCCGATGTTGCGCCTGCCAGCGTAGTGCGGAGGCGGAGCCCTCGGCAAGTGCCAGCCAGAGCGGGTAGACTTTCTTACATGAGCTCGTGCAATTCAGGCTCCGGATCCCCTGCTGCTCTGCCGCCGGGCAAAGTTGTGGTGTCGCAAGGCGGCATGGACCAACTGCGCGCCTTGCAGCGGCGGCTGCGGGCCCAGGCCATCGAGAGCGAGCTGGTGGCGCCACCGGGCGGGAGTTGCGGCTCCTCGTGAGGCACCAAACTTTGGCTCGCGGTCGCGGGCCACGATGCACGAGCGGCACAACGCGTGATGGAAGATGCGTTCCTCGATGAGCTCGACGAACGCGGGCGCGCCAGTGCTGCTGTGGTGGTGAATCTCGACGCCGACACGCGCACCTGCCCGGCCTGTTTGCATGTGTATGCAAAAGGCCCCGTGCGCTGTCCGGAATGCCGGCTGCACATCGGGGCCTAGTAGTTGAAGCCTAGGTGAGTTGAGCAGACGCGTCAGCTGTTGACGCGTTCCTTGTACTCGAGCGTCTCGGTGTCCACGCGGACCTTGTCGCCGACGTTGACCACCATGCCGACCTTCACGGTGATGCCGTTGTCCAGCACCGCGTCCTTGAGGCCGTTCAGCACGCCCTTGATCGACGGAGTCGTTTCCGCCACCACGGCCACGACGTTGGCCGGCGCGTCCACCGTCAGCAACTTGCCGTCGACAATGCGACCGGTGTAGCTCTCGGCGTTCCAACGCAGCACATCTTCGAGGCCGACCGACGGGCAGCGCCATTCATCGCTACCGTCGAGCGTGTAGAAGACCTCTTCCGAGCCATCGGTGTAGCTGTGCGACAGCTGGATCACTTCCGAGTCCAGGACGTTGTACTTGTCGTCGCCTTGGGCCGTGATTTCGGTGATGCGCCCCGTCAGGAGGTCCTTCACCTTCAGCTGCACGCGGCTGCGCCGGTCGCTCTTCCACAGGTTCCAAAAGATGACAGTGCACACGCGGTTTGCGTTGTCCACCAACATCCCCTTGCGCAGTTCCATCGCGGTCAGTTGAGCCATCTGTCGTTCCTTGTGCGTACGCCCAGCTGTGAGTTCGCCCGGCCGTGCGCCGGGATAGTAGGTGTGAGAGGGTAGCCGCAGGCGGGCGCAGCGGCAATCTTAGGCCGGATTCGAAAGGACTTTGATGAGGTCGACGCGGAAGACCAGCGTCTCATTCGGCCCAATGCGCGGCGGCGCACCGCGCGCGCCATAGGCCAGCTGCGGCGGGATAACCAACAATAGACTGCCACCCTCCCCCACAAGCTGGAGCCCTTCACCCCAGCCCTTGACGACATTGAACAAAGCAAATTCCGCGGGGCCGCTAGTGCCAAGCGTGCCATCAAACCAACGGCCCTCCATGGTCCAGCCGGCGTAGTGGACTCGGACGCGCGAGGACAGCGAGGGTTTCGTGCTGCTGCCGGGGGTGAGGATGTGGTGTTGGAGGCCGGAGTCGGTGGTGGTGAGGGGGTGGTGGGTGAGGTCGGGGAAGGTGG
>JBILXQ010000333.1:0-3731 GCA_044378375.1 Planctomycetota bacterium | reverse complement strand
AGCGTCGAGCTGAACTCGCGCAGGGCCACGACCTTCGCCACCGTCGGCTGGATCTCGAGCGTCAGGTACTTGCGGTTCTGGTGGATCGTCGGACGCACGTCGAGGACGACGCCTTCGTTCAGGACGTTGATCACCGGGTCGGCGACCGCCTGGAACTGGGCGACTTCCACGTCGAAGTCTTGGATGTACGCGCGCTGGTTGATCGCGGTGACGTAGGCGCGCTGCGTGTTGTGCACGCTCACCACCTGGTCATTGACCAACTGCACTTCGCTGCTCTTCTCGACCGCACGCAGGATGGCGCTCAGGTTGACGTCGTTGAGGTACGACCATTGGAAGCTCATGCCGCCAACCGTCGACAGGGCGCTGCCCAGCGAGGACTCGAAGAAGTTCTGCGTGGTCGCGCGGTAGTCGCCACGAGCGCCGTCGTCATAGAACACGCCGGCCGAGGGGTGACCAGCGGCGTTCTGACCCGCCGTGCCCGAGCCACCGTTGTCCAGACCACGCGACGCTTGGTCTTCCAAACCGTTCGTCACATCCGACACTTCGACGTTGTCGAGGCCGCGGAAGTCGACGCCCAGCTCTTGGATCCAGTTGTTGCTGACGGTCAGGAACTTCGACTCGATCGTGACGAGCGAAGTCGAGAAGCGGCGCAGGTCATTCAAGAAGTTGATGACTTGCTGCTGCACCTCGGTCGTGTGGTTGACGAGGATGTAGCCGTCCGAGGCCTCGATGGAGATGCCTTCGTCGCTCCAGCTACCCTTCGCGATGTTCTCCTGAATCAGGGTCGCGAGGTCAGCCGGCTCGATGATCTTGGGCTTCTCGCCCACGGCACCGAAGGGACCGCCGCCATCATCGTCGCTCATGTTTTCGATCAAACGCAGTTGATCGATACGAGGACCGAGGAAGTCGGTCAGGCCGAACACGAGGTCCTGCACGTCGTGGTTGTAGAGGAAGGGCTTCGTGCGCGCCTTCTCCTTGGTCGTCACGAGCACGGCTTCGTGGCGCGTGGTCCACGTGACGTTCTCGCCCGCCATCTGCGAGATCAGGTTGAGGGCCTGATGGGCCGTCAGCTTGTTCTCGAGCTTGAGGTTGAAGACCGTGCCGGCTTCGCTGGCAGCGGCTTCGGCGGCCGGGTCCACGACCAGCGGCAAGCCGCTGACGAGGCGTAGGGTGTCAATTACTTTTGTCAGGCTCTCCTCGTCGGCGATCGGCGGGATTTGAACCGTCGTCTCCTTGAGTTGCTCGCGCAGGGCGAGATCGCCTTCTTCCACCTTGCTCGACAGATCCAAGCCTTGGCGCTTGGAACGGCGCTCGCTCATCTCATTCCAGGCCTTGGCGGCCGGCTGGGTGATGACGTCGACGTAGGGGATCTGGATCTCCTTCATCTGCTCGCGCCAGCGGCGGAACTGCTCGCGCTTGGCTTCCACGTACTCGGCGCGCACCTTGGTGCGGCCGGCACGGAAGGCCGAGTCACGGATTTCCTTGGCTTGTTCGTTGCGCGGGTCTTCGAGCAAGGCTTGGTCGGCCAAGTCTTCCGCTTCTTCGTAATCACCGGCGTCAAACGCGGCGATCGCGGAGTCGAGGATGTTGGCCATCACGGCCATCTTGCGCTCGCGCGCAGCAGCTTCTTCCGCACGCAACGCCTCGGTGGCCTTGCGCTGTGCGGCTTCTTCCGCGGCCTTCTCGGCCTGCGTGCGCTGCTCCTTCACCTTGGCCAGCATGTCGGCGGCCTGCTTGTCGAGGCCGTTCCACTGGACCGAGTAGGGGGCGTAGCGCACCGCGTTGTTGGCGATTTCCAGCTCGGCGATGGCCGCTTGGTAGTCGCTGCGCGCGACCAGCAAGTTGGCCTTCGACAGGCTGTCTTCGACCTCGGTCTTGATCTGCTGGAGACGCAGCGCGTACGCGGCCTCCATGTCTTGCGCGACCGTCTGGTTGACGGCGGTCTTCTCGCCCTTGAGGGCCAGAATTTGCGCACGCAGATCACGACCCGTGGCGCTGTCGGGCTCGAGCGCCAACGCAGCCTCGGCCTCGGAGAGCGCGCCATCGAGTTCGAGGCGGCCCATCATGGCCTTGGCGTTGTCGAGGTGCTGAGCGACGAGGTAAGCCTTGCGCTGTTGCGCGAGGTCCAGCGTCTTGGCGTCTTGGGCCAGTTGGCCGCTGCCGTCGGCGACCTGTCCGTCCTGGGCTTCCGGGTTCGGCGCGTTGGTGGCGCCGAGCTCGAGAGCTTCGGGTGCGGTGGACTGGCACGCGGCGACGGCCAGAGCCAGCAGCAGGGCGTTGGAGTGTTGGCGGATCATGTCTTCTGGATTCCTACGCTTCGTTGTGACGTTTGATCGTTATGAGGTTCGATCAGTCGCGCTCGACGCGCGAGGAGGGACGCAGTTGCGCGGGGCTGGGCTCCAGCTCCTGCGGAATGACGATCTGGGCCTTCAAGAGGACCAGGATCTTGCGGTTGGAAACGTAGTGGCCCTTACGGTCGAAGAAGAACGACACGATCGGGATCTTGTTGACGATCGGCACGCCGCTCGACTGGTCTTGACGGTCGCTGACCTTCAAGCCACCGAGCAACACGGTGCCGCCGTCCGGCATCGGGATCGAGGTGCGCACGCGGCGCAAGTCGACTTCCGGCAGCTGGATGGTGACGGAGTTCTGCGAGCCCAGCGTGGTCACGATCTCCGCCAACGGACGGCGCAGTTCGGCCACCGTCGGACGCAGTTCGAGGGTGATGAAGCGGCGATCCGCCGACACCACCGGGCGCACATCGAGGATCACACCGTCTTGCACCACCGCCACGATCGGGTCGGCGATGCTCGCGCCTTGCGCGATTTCGACGTTGAAGTCCTGCACATACGCGACTTGGTTCAGCACCGACAGGTTGCCGCGCGCGGTGTTGTGCACCGTGATGCGCGGGCTGGTGACCAACTCGACGCGCTCCGACTTGCTCACGGCGCGCAACACCATCTGGAGTTGCAGGTCGTTCAAGTAGGTCCACTGGAACGACAAGCCGCCCGAGCCCACGAGGACATCCTCGTCACCCAGGGTCGTGTCGTACAGCTCTTCGACGCGGGCGCGCATCTCTTGGTTCGAGCTGCGGTCGTAGAACGCGCCTACGTCCGTGCCTTGACCAATCTCGGCGCCCAAGTCGCTTTGCGTGGAGGCATCACCGAAGTCGTTGAAGAAGGTGTTGGTGCCGGGGCCCGGCTGGCCAAGACCACGGAAGTCAACGCCGATGTCTTCGAGGAAGTTGTCTTGCACCGACAGGAAGCGCGCTTGGATGTCGACCATGATGCCGGTCGCTTCGCGCAGGTCCTGCAGGAGCTTGACGATCATCTCGTGCACTTCCGGCGTCTGGTTGACGACCATCGTGCCGTTGCTGATGCGCAAGCTGTTGTCCGGATCCGCATCCCACGAGCCCGGGGCCACGTTGTTGCGGATCAAGGTGTCGAGCTGATCGCCCGTCACCACGTTGGCTTCGCGCTCGGTGGCTTCTTCTTCGGACAGCTGCACGCCGCCCGACGGAGCCACGTTCATCTCGCGACCCGGGAAGTCCGGGATCGGACGGATGAGGTCGTTGACCTCGTAGGTCTTGAGGACCTGACCGCCCTTGAGCTCGTCCTTGACGATGAACTTGACGACGCCGTCTTGCACCTTCCAGCGCAGCGACTCGCTCGTCTCGGCCATCAGGTCGAGCAGCTTCTTGACGCTGCGCTCGGGCAGGTCGAGCTTGACGG
>JBILXQ010000332.1:0-3732 GCA_044378375.1 Planctomycetota bacterium | reverse complement strand
TCATTCGCGCCGCAGGCATGGTGCTGGGAATGGGACCCAAGTACGTGCTGCTCAAGAAGGGCGAGCACGGAGCCTTCATCATGGGGTCCGATGTGCACTTCTCGTTGCCGGCCTATCCGGTCGAGCAAGTCATCGATCCCACCGGTGCAGGCGATACCTTCGCGGGCGGTTTCATGGGGCATGTGGCCGCGAGCGATCGCTGCGACCCGCCGACCTTGCGCCGCGCCATGCTGTGGGGCACCGTGACGGCCAGCTTCTGCGTGCAGGGTTTTGGCCCCGAGGCGCTCGTGGCGCGCACGCAAGCCGAGCTGGCCTCGCGGTATGACGACTTGATGACGATCGTGTCGCCGTAACGGCGCGAACGCATGCAAAGCGGGAATTGGTTCTTCGCGTTGCTGCCGGCGCGTGAGGACGCCGTTTCGTTGGCGCGTTGGGCGCGGGAACATGTAGATGCCGATGTTTGGCGGCTGTACGCGGCGGAGGATTTGCACGTGACTGCAAGCTTCGTCGGACCGCTGCGCGCAGAGCTGCACGCGGAACGATTGGCACAGGCGGCTGCCAACGCTGTGGCGGACCTGCGGCCGTGTCGCTGGGAGCTGCGTGGGCTTGAGGGTTTCCCCAGCGGTCAGGAGGCCAAGCGCGTGCTGTATGTACCGCTAGTGGCGCCTAGAACGGATTTGGAGGAGGGGAATCGCGCTTGGTGGACCGAATTGACGCGCCGGCTGCAGGCGGCGGCCCAGTCGGTGGGGTATGCCGTGCCGGACACTCAGGTGCCACACCTGACCGTGGCGAGAGCTCGCGGCAAGTCGTTGCCAGTGCCACAGTTGGAAGCGTGGTCGCGGCAAGTGTGGGCGCGTCAGCTGCACTGGATGGGGCCCGGCAAGAATCAGCGCTACCAATCGTTCGCGCAGGTTTCTTGGCAATAGCAGAGACGCGGACTCACGGCCCGCCGTCTGGGTGTGCGGAGGGGACTACTATCCGCGTTCGGGACCGCTAGACTCGGCCCCTTCCTCCGGCCAAGGAACGCAACACGTACTACCCGCAACGACTGACCGCAACTCGCCTAGCAGCGAGTCTGGAGACGAAACGCCATGAGCGTCAAAGGACCGACGAAATCTGAATCCCACAAAACCGAGAGCAAGCCTGACCCGCGCGCGAATGAACGCGCCCGTGCTTTGGAAGGCGCGCTCGGTGATATTGAAAAGGCTTTTGGCAAGGGCACGATCATGCGCCTTGGCGATGGCGCCTTGATCAAGGAGATCGTGGGTATCTCCACGGGTTCCATTGGTTTGGACATGTGCCTCGGTGGCAAGGGCCTGCCCAAGGGCCGCATCGTGGAGATCTTTGGACCGGAATCGTCCGGTAAAACCACCTTGACACTGCAAGTGATCGCCAACGCCCAAAAGAGCGGCGGCATTTGCGCCTTTGTGGATGCTGAACATGCTCTGGATCCGGCGTATGCCCGCAAGTTGGGCGTCAAGCTGGATGACCTGTTGGTCAGCCAGCCGGACACCGGTGAACAGGCCCTCGAAATCGTCGAGACGCTGGTGCGCAGCAATGCCATCGATGTGATCGTCATCGACTCCGTGGCGGCCTTGGTGCCGCGCGCCGAAATCCAAGGCGAAATGGGCGACAGCTTCGTTGGCTTGCATGCTCGACTCATGAGCCAGGCGCTGCGCAAGTTGACCGCGGCCATCTCGAAGAGCGACACGCTCGTGATCTTCATCAACCAGATCCGCGAGAAGATTGGCGTCATGTTCGGTTCACCTGAAACGACCACCGGTGGACGCGCGCTGAAGTTCTATTCCTCCGTGCGTTTGGACATCCGTCGCATCGGCCAAATCAAAGATGGCGACGATGTGGTGGGCAACCGCACCAAAGTGACGGTAGTGAAGAACAAGATCGCGCCCCCGTTCCGCAAGTGCGAGTTCGACATCCTCTACAACCGCGGCATCTCCAAGGAAGGTGAGATGCTGGAAATCGGCCTTGAGGCCGGTGTCATCCTGAAGTCGGGTACTTGGTACAGCTTGAAGCACCCCACCGACGGAGAAGTACGCATCGGCCAAGGCTTGGAGAAGGCACGCCAGTTCCTGATCGACAATCCGGATCTGTCGAACCTGATCGAAGGCACGATCAAGACCAAGGCCGATCCCACCAGCTTCGGCAAGGGCGGCGGCGGTAGCGCCGAATGAGTTGACTCACGGCTGAGTTGACTCATGGAGACAGAAGGGGCGCGCACCCGAGTAGGTTTTGGATTGTGCGCGCCCATTCTGTACGCCTGCGAGCCTTGCTACACACTGCACCTGACAACTACACCAGACACGTCCCCATCCGATGACTGCCACTACTGCTCACACTGAACAGCGCTGGACCGCCGAGAGCGTACGCGCCGGTTTCCTTGAGTTTTTCCGCGCGCGGGGCCACACCATCGTCCCCAGTGGCCCGGTATTCCCGCAGGATGACCCGACCTTGCTGTTCACGAATGCGGGCATGAACCAGTTCAAGGATGTGTTCCTGGGCACCGGACGGCGCGACTACAAGCGCGCGGCCGACACGCAAAAGTGCATCCGCGTATCGGGCAAGCACAATGACTTGGAAGAAGTGGGCGTGGACACCTACCACCACACCTTCTTTGAGATGCTCGGCAACTGGTCGTTCGGTGACTACTTCAAGGAAGACGCCATCTGTTGGTCTTGGGAGTTGCTGACCAAGGTCTACGGCATTCCCGAAGATCGGCTGTGGGTCACCGTCTTCGGCGGAGACAAGGAAGATGGTCTGCCCGCCGACGAGGAAGCGGCGCGCATCTGGATCGAAAAGGCCGGCGTCAAGCCTGAGCGTGTCCTGCGCTTTGGACGCAAGGCTAATTTCTGGGAGATGGGCGACACCGGTCCGTGTGGGCCCTGCACCGAAATCCACATCGATCGTGGTGGCCCGGAGACCAACCCCGCGGACGGGGCGGATCTTGCCATCGGTGTGAACGCAGGCAATGAGCGCTTCATGGAGCTGTGGAACAACGTGTTCATGCAGTTCAACCGCATGGACGACGGTCGACTGCAAGAGCTCCCAGCCAAGAGCGTCGACACAGGCATGGGCTTCGAGCGCGTCTTGTCCGTGCTGCAGAAGAAGCGCAGCAACTACGACACCGACCTGTTCCAGCCGATCTTCCGTCGTGTCGAGCAATTGACCGGCATGAGCTACGAAGGTGGAGACTCCAAGAAGGACGTCGCCTTCCGTGTGATCGCAGACCACGTGCGTGCGCTTACGGCGGCCTTCTCTGATGGTGCTTTGCCTTCGAATGAAGGGCGCGGGTATGTGCTCCGGCGCTTGTTGCGTCGCGCCTCGCGCTTTGGTCGCCAGCATCTCAAGAAGGAAGAGCCCTTCCTCTTCGAGGTCGTGCCGACAGTGGCGCAGATTCTGGGTGGTGTATTCCCCGAGATGCGCGCACGCATTGAGCACGTGCAAGCCTTGGTGAAGAGCGAGGAAGAGTCCTTTGGTCGCACACTGGGCCGGGGACTCGTGCTGTTTGACCAATTGGCGGCCAAGCTGTCAGCCGCCAAGCAAAGCACCATCGATGGCGCGGAGGCTTACGAGCTCTACGCGACCTATGGTTTCCCGCAGGACCTCGTCGAACTGATGGCACGCGAGCGTGGCCTGTCGGTCGACTTAACTGGCTGGGATAAGGCTCAGAAAGCGCACCAAGAGGCCAGCAAGGCCGAAGGCAAGTTCAAGCAG
>JBILXQ010000331.1:0-3736 GCA_044378375.1 Planctomycetota bacterium | reverse complement strand
CTAGCCCGTTGAAACGCCGCTCATCGCGCAGGCGCGCGACATACTCGACCTCCAGCGCTTGGCCGTAGAGATCGCCGCTCCAATCCAGCAGGTGGACCTCGACGCGCGGGGTGCGTGGCGTTTCGCCGCTGACGGTGGGGCGCCAGCCGATGTTGACCACGGCCGGCTGGCCCGAGGAGGCCCCAGGTAGGCGTGCTCGTGCGGCATACACGCCTACGGGAGGATGCAATTCGTGGTGCAGGTCGAGGTTGGCGGTGGGGAACCCGAGCCTGCGGCCCAATTGGTCGCCTGCGACCACGGTTCCCAGCGTCGATACGCGACGGCCCAGGAGCCGCGCGGCCGCTTCCAAATCGCCGAGTTCGATGCACTCGCGGATGGCGGTGCTCGACACGGCGCGCGCTGCGACCAGCACCTGCGGCACGATGTCGACTGGGTGCCCTGCGGCGGCCAAGGCTTCGGGAGTGCCGGCGCGGTCGCGGCCGAACTTGGAGTCGAACCCCAAGACAAAGCGCCGCGCCTCGAGGTTGCGTAAACACAGTTGCTCCACAAACGCGCGTGCGTCCAGCGCGCGTAAGGCTGCGTCGAAGTGCAGCACCCACACACACTCAATGTGCGCCCGTGCGAACAGCTCGAGGCGGTGCTCCAAGCTGGTCAAGGTGCGCGGCGCGCGACCGAGCAGCAGCGACTTGGGGTGTTCGGCAAAGGTGATGACCGTGGCGCGTGCCCCGAGCTCGCGCGCACGCTCTAGGTTGCGCGCCAAAATGGCGCGATGACCCAAGTGCACGCCATCGAATACACCGATCGACACCACGCTGCCTTGCGTGGCGGGCGGCGGTGGCGTCTCGATCCCGCGCGCGACGATCATGCCGCCCGCAACCGTCACTGCGCGCGTTTCCAGCGCTCAATCAAGGCCTCCAAGCCCGCGCGGTTGCGCGCCTTGTCGGCCGGGGTCATGCGATCCACCAGCAGCACGCCCTCCAAGTGGTCGTACTCGTGCTGGATGATGCGGGCGATAAAACCGGAGTATTCCTTGGTGTGGCGCACGCCATCCAAGTCGGTGTACTCGACCGTGACCGAGTCCGGGCGCTTGACCTCGGCGTACATGCGCGGGAAGGAGAGGCAGCCCTCTTCCATCAGCGTGTCGCCGCCGTAGCGCTTGTGGATGGTCGGGTTGATGAGCGCGAGGTTGTCTTGCGGTTCACCGGTCGCGTTCAGGACCAAGATGCGCTGCTCGAGGCCCACTTGCGGCGCGGCGAGCCCGCAGCCATCCGAGCGGACCATGCACTCGAACATGGCTTGGACGGTGGCGCGCGTCTGGTCGTTGACCGGCACATCCTGCGCGCGCTTGCGCAGCACGGGATGCGGGTAGAGGGTCACAACAAACTCGAGGCGCACGGGCGCCGAGGGGGTAGTCGTGGTCGTGGTCTGGGACTCAGTCATGGCGAGGGCGGCAGGATAGCGGATTTGACGCGGCCGACCTGTATCTCGTAGTCTTTTCGCCCCTCAAGTTCGAGGCGACATCCCGTGGACTTCACCAAACAGCTCCAGAAGGCGGACGAAGCATTGCGGCGCCGCAATCCGGACTTCGCCATCGAGCTGTACCGGCAGTTGTTGGACATCGCGCCGGACTTGGGCGAGGCGCGCGCGGGGTTGCGCAGCGCCTTGAAGGCCCGCCAGGCGTTGAAGGGCGGCGGGTCGAAGCTGTTCCGCGCTTTGGTCGGCGCCGGTCCGTTGGTCGCGGCCAAGGGCCTGGCCAAGGCGGGCAAGCACGATGCCGCTGTCAAGCAGTACGAGGCCTACCTCGACTCGAGTCCGCTCGATGAAGAGGCCAATCTCCTGCTGGGCGTGTCGTTGGAAACGGCGGGGCATGTCAACTCGGCGCGCGCCGTGTACGAGTTCTTGGCGGAGATTGCGCCCAAGAATCCGGATGGTTTGAAGCGTGCTGGTGCGATGACCTGGCGGTTGGGCGACCCCAAGAAGGCGCTCGAGTACTACGAGCGTGCGCTGCAAGCCGATCCGCGCGACCAGGACTGCATCAAGGCGCGCAAGGACTTGGCGGCCGAGATGGCTTTGCAGGGCTCCAGCGCGCGCGCGGTCGAGCACAGCCGCGAGTTGATCAAGGACAAGGAACAGACTCGTTCGATTGAGCGTTCGCAGCGCTTGCAGATGTCCGAGGACGAGCTGCGCGAAGAGCTGGCCGCGTTGGAGACGCGCTACCAAGACTCGCAGGATGTCGAGACGATGCAGCGCCTGTCGGAGGTCAACGAGAAGCTCGGTGACTTGGACGAGGCCTTGTCGTGGGCCGAGCGCGCTCTGTCGCAGCGGCGGGATTCCTACGATTTGGCTGCGCGGGTCGGTGATTTGCGCACCAAGGCGTTGCGCAAGGGTGTGGCGCGCGCGGGCAAGGATGGCGACGAGGCCCTAGCCAACCAGTTGGAGCGCGAGCTGCTGGAGTACGAGGTGCGCGATTGGACGCGCCGCGTCGAGTTGCGCCCGGCGGAGGCGCCGTTGCGGCTGCAGTTGGGCCGTCGCTTGCTCAAGTCGGGCGATGTGGATGCCGCGATGGCCGAGCTGCAGCGCGCGGCGCTCGATCCGCGCTGTGGCCGCGATGCCGGCGTCCTGCTGGGCGATTGCTTTAAGCAGAAGGGCTACCTCGACCTGGCCCGCAAGGAATATGAGAAGGCCCTTGGCCCCGTGGGCGTCCTCGACGACCGCGCCAAGGAGATCCTGTATACTCTCGGCGCGATCGCCGAGGAGGCGGGCGATGCCGCGCAAGCGCGCGTGCACTATGCCCGCATCTTCGAAACGGACGTCGGCTACAAGGATGTAGCCGCCAAGATGGAAAGACTGCGATAGACACACGATGGCTCACTCCAAGCAGGCGCTGAAGCGTCACCGCCAAAACGTTAAGGCTAATGTCAAGAATCGCGCTCAGCGCAGCGCGATGAAGTCGGCGATCAAGAAGGTCGTCAAGGCTGAAGCTCCGGCGGCCGCCAAGGACGACCTCGCGGCAGCGATGAAGAAGATCGACAAGGCCGCCAAGCACCGCGTGATCCACAAGAACGCGGCGGCGCGCTTGAAGAGCCGCTTGGCGAAGAAGGTCGCCAAGCGCTCGGCCTGATCGAACGGTCGCGTGGCGAGCCGTTGCCAAACGAGTGACGCGCATGCGGATCCGCATTTGCGGCCCGTGCGCGTCTCTATGCGTTCTGAGGAACTGTGGAGCGAGGTCTGCACCATGGTGGGCGACCTCGGCTGGACGGTTGTGCGCCAAGATGACGCTGCATTCGAGTTGACGGCCAAGAAGCCGGGCAACTTGTTGGGTGGCGGTGCAACGGTGGTCTTCCGCGTGGAAGGCCCGGCGGGGTTGCCCAGCAGTCAGGTAAATTTGACAGCAGAGTCGAGTGGCTTGTTGGGCGGCGCAGAAGGCGCTGTCAAAGCCTTCACCGTGCCGTTCACTCGGCGCGTTTGCTGAACTCGGGCGGCCAGACCCACGAGGACTGCATGCGACGGTCGTAGGCGCGTCCCAAGCGGCGTGTGTCTGTGGCGCTCGTGTCTTGGTCCGTGAGCTTCCTTTGCACGCCCAAGTCGGCGAAGGCTGGCGCAGTGCGGGGTGCGCGTTCCAGCAGCTTCACCACGCGCAGCACTCCGCGAGCACCGACAATGGGGCTGCTGACTTCGTCGGGCTGTGCACGCGTAAGGAACTCGCCCAAAGCCGGCTCGATGCGCACCAAGCGCG
>JBILXQ010000459.1:0-2704 GCA_044378375.1 Planctomycetota bacterium | reverse complement strand
GCGCTCTCGCGGCGATTCTGGAAGGTTGGGTGCGCGAAGCCGGTGTGCGGCAACTGGAACGACGGATTGGCTCCATCGTGCGCCATGTGGCCGCGCGTGTAGCCGAAGGCAAAGCGCGCAAGGCTGTGATTCGTGCCGCGGATCTGCCCGCCATCTTGGGTGCGCCGCCGCATGCCGACGAACAGCGCGCGCGCACTTCTGTGCCCGGCGTCGCCACGGGCTTGGCGTGGACACCCGTGGGTGGCGAGATCTTGCATGTGGAGGCCACCTCCATGCCAGGCAAGGGTCAACTTATTTTGACAGGCCAGTTGGGCGATGTGATGCGTGAGAGCGCGCAAGCGGCATTGTCCTTGGTCAAGTCACGCAGTCGCTCGCTGGGCTTTGATCCGCGCTTCTTTGAGACGCATGACCTGCATGTGCACCTGCCGGCCGGCGCCATTCAAAAAGACGGACCTAGCGCGGGCACGGCGCTCTACACCGCCCTGTGTTCGCTGTTGTCGGGACGGTTGGTGCGCAGCGACTTGGCCATGACGGGCGAGATTTCCTTGCGGGGCTTGGTGCTGCCTGTGGGCGGCATCAAAGAGAAGGTGCTGGGGGCTCACGCCGCAGGGATCCGCATGGTGCTCTTGCCTGAGCGCAATCGCGGCGACGTGGACGAAGTGCCCGCTTCTACGCGGCGTGATTTGCAGTTCCACTTTGTGCGCACTGTCGATGAAGTGCTGGATCTCGCCTTGGTGGATCTGAGCAAGCCCAGCAAACGGCCGACCAAACGCACGAGGGGCGCTCGTCGCGCCCCTCGTACATAAAACTCTAGCCGCGATCAGAAGATCGTGTACTGCACGGCGTTCGACGCAGCTAGACGCTGCGTCGCCGAGACATTGTCGATCACAACCCATTGCGCAGTGCGTTGCGTGCCTACGAGCACCGGGTTGTTCGGAATCCCCACTTGCGCACGACCCCAACCACGTCCATTGCCTGCATCGTTGAGCGCTCCGATGCGCACCACTTGCAAGCCCGTGGTCGGCACATACAAGTTCGCGCCTTGGAACACCGCTCCGCCGGGAATCTGCGTGGGCGAGATGCACAAGATCGCTTTCTTGCCGGGCGTGCCATCGACGATGCTGAACGCCATACCGGTGTTGCCGGCATAGGGCGGCTCGAGCGCAATCATGCGTGGTGTACGCAAGTTCGCGCCCGGAGTGCCCGCACCGATGCTGGTCGGCACGCGGTTCGATTGCGAGTACAGCACCGGATCATCAAACGGTGCCAAGCCTTGAGCCACGCGCTGGTCCGTGAACGGACGGCGCAAGAAGGCCGCCAAGTCGGCGCGCTGTTGCGGCGTCAAGCCCAGCGGCACGATGTTCGGATCCTTGTTCGGCGCAGTGAAGTCACCGCCGCGGTTATAGAAGTCGATCACTTGCTCGATGGTCGCCATGCCTCCGTTGTGGAAGAAGCGATCCCGCAGCTCGAGGTTGAGCAAGTTCGGAACCTTCATGCGGCCACGGTCGCCTGGATTGCCCGTGACATTGAAGCGGCCCAAGTCGTCGTTCTGCGGCCGCACGCCCGTATAGCGGAAGCTGTCGTCCGTCGCCCGCGGTCCGGGGTGGCACACGAGGCAACGGCCTTGCGTGCGGAACACAACTTCGCCGCGGGCTTCCTCCGGGGTCAGCACGCCGGGCACACCTTGCAGGAACTGGTTGAAAGGCGTTTGGTTGCTTACCAGCGCGCGCTCGTAGGTGGCAATCGCCATGGCGATGCGCACCGGCGTGACATCCGGAGTGCCAAAGGCCTCTTGGAACAACTGCGGATAGGTGCGACCTGCAATCCACGTGTTCAGCGCCGCCGGCACCGAGGCAGCCAGGCGCATGGGCGTGGCATTCGTGATCTTGCCCGCGATCATGTTCCAGTCGCGACCGTCGTGACCCATCTCGACACCCGAGACGGGCGGCTGAAGGATCTGCGTCTCCAACGACGCACCGTTCAAAATGATGGTGGCGCCACTGGTGGGATCCACAAACGTGCCGCTCGCGCGGCCATCGTAGAACTGGCTGGTGTTGAAGGCGGCGTTGACCGTCGGAGGGCTCCAACGGCCGGTGATCTGCGGATCAAGACCAAAAAGGGCGTCCCAGATCGGCAACACGGTCGTGTCGAGATGCTGGACACCAACCGTGCCGATGATGTCGTCGGCCGTATTCAGCTGGCCATCCGGACCCGCCACGCGCGCGGGGCTCGTGCCTGCACGGCCATCCGTGCCACCGGCGCGGCTCGCATGGCAGCTGCCACACGCCACCGTGTCGCTCGATGACAGTTGCTCGTCCCAAAACAGCACCTTGCCCAAGTTCGTCTTGGCCGGCGTGATGGGGTTCTGCGGCGGGGTCGGCGGCGTATTCGGCAAACCGCCACCACCAGGCCCCTGAGCCAAGCCAAGGTTGGCCAGTGCCAAAGTCGCAACAGTGGCCATGGCAAACGTCGAGACAGCGAGACGCGGGATCATCGTGCGGAGTCCTTTCTTCCAGCCTAGCCTGACAGGTACTAGCGCGCGTAGGTAGAGGCTATCCAACCGTTTGAGGCGGGAAAGGCCTTCCACGTGGCTGGACTACTAAACCGCTTGGCGGCTTGAGATGTTCCTAAGCGCTGACGGGATTCTGTTCTGCTTAAGGACTGCATGCCTAGAAGGGCCCGAATACCCCTGAATTCAAGAGAC
>JBILXQ010000330.1:0-3764 GCA_044378375.1 Planctomycetota bacterium | reverse complement strand
AAGTGCTCGATGTCTTGAACGACAAGTTGGTGTCGGAAGGCAAGGAAGCGATTGCCTTCGAACACGATTGCCGCGAAGGCATCTGTGGTTCGTGCAGCTTGGTCCTGAACGGTCAAGCCCATGGCCCGCACAAAAACACCACCACCTGCCAGCTGCACATGCGCAGCTTCAAGTCCGGCGACGACATCACGGTCGAGCCGTTCCGCGCTGCGGCCTTCCCGGTGTTAAAAGATCTTGTCGTCGATCGCAGCGCCTTCGATCGCATCCAACAGGCCGGCGGCTACGTCAGCGTCAACACTGGCTCGGCTCCGGCAGCCAATGCGGTGCTGGTGCCCAAGGACGACGCCGATAGCGCCATGGATGCGGCGCAGTGCATTGGTTGTGGCGCCTGCGTGGCCGCGTGCCCGAACGCCTCGGCCATGCTGTTTGTGTCGGCCAAGATTGCGCACCTCGGTTTGCTCCCGCAGGGACAGCCCGAGCGCAAGAAGCGCGCCCTCGCCATGGTGTCTGCCATGGACCGCGAGGGGTTCGGCAACTGCTCGAACCACTTCGAGTGTGGCGCCGCTTGCCCGAAGGGCATCTCGGTGGCGAACATCGCCCGCCTCAACCGCGACTGGCTGGGGGCGGTCCTGGCCGAGCGCGAGGAGCGCAAGGACCAGGGCGACTGATCTTCCGGTTTCGCTACGTCGCGCGTCGACCCAGGCGGAATCGGATACGAAATCGAAACACGGCAGAGTGGGGCGCGTCCCCTTCTCGGCCGTGTGGACACGCACGGCAGCCTGGAAACCCGCTTCTGTATAGAAATCGGGGTCCCGGTTACGCCTTGGCCCAGTGTTTGTAATCTAGAGCACGCTCAGAACCCAAGCTCGACGCTCCGCGTTGAGCAGATCGCCAACTACCCATGAAGAAACTGCTCCTCCTCGGCGCCCTGTTGGTGTGCGGCTCGCTCGCACTGCAGGACACCACGATTGGTCACGGCGGCACGTACCGCGGCCCCGGCGACACCGTACCTCCGGGTGGCGGTGGCGGCGGTGGTGGCGGTCCCGGTCCGTCTACGCCTGGACCCAGCTCGCCTGGTCCCTCGACGCCCGGACCCAGCTCGCCCGGTCCGTCGACGCCTGGACCGTCGACCGGCGGCCCCGCAGCTGGCCCGCGCGGCCCGGTCACGGGTCCGGCTGCCTCGGGTCCCGACCTGACGCTGTGGGAGTTCTGGTGGGGCTTCAACAAGGACAAGTACCTCAACCTGAAGGAAGCCATCCACACCGGTGGCGTGGCCTCAGGTTCGGACGAGTTCTTCAACCCCGGCGCCAAGGACAAGGCTAAGAACGCCTTGAAGCCCAGCGAGGAGACGATCCGTTCGAAGGTCGTGCCGGCCCTGAAGGAAGCCCTCGAGAAAGAACGCGCCAACGACATCATCGACGGCACGCTGATCGCCCTCGCCAAGATTGGCGATGTGAAGAGCGAAGATGGTTCGAGCGAGTTCGAGCCGATCATCGCCAAGTTCTTGGGTGATTCGAGCCAGCAGATCGCGGAGACCGCGGCTGTGTCGCTCGGCATCCTGGCCAACGATGCCTCGGTCGCCAAGCTCAAGGACTTGATGCTCGACACGCCGGAGGGCCGCAAGCTCGTCGGTTCGAACCAAGTGGCCATGCGCACGCGTGCGTTCGCCGCCTACGGTTTGGGCTTGATCGGTGCGCGCACCACCAAGAACGAAGCCCGTCAGGACATCATGAAGGCGCTGGTCGACCTGCTCGAGAAGCCCGACATGTCGCAACCCGACGTGAAGGTCGCCGCCATGTTGGCGATTGGTCTGGTGCCGATCGACAACGATGCCGGTGACGGTGGCAACTCGGCCGAAGCCAATCAGTCGCGCCAGGGTCAGCTCAAGTACCTCAAGCGCTACTTCCAAGACAGCAACAAGGACTATCGCGTTCGTGCGCATGCACCGACCTCGATGTGCAAGTTGCTCAAGGATGCCTCGCCCGAGGAGAAGCAAAGCGTTTCGAAGTTGCTGGTCGAAGCCATCGGCAAGAACAGCAAGGAACGCGATGTCGTCCAGCAAAGCTGTGTGCTGTCTTTGGGCATCATCGGCGACACGGACAAGGACAAGATGGACGTCGAGATTCGCGAAGCGCTCAAGCGCATCAGCGATGACGGCGATCTCCAGTCGAAGAACTTTGCCATGGTGGCCTTGGGCCAAGTCGGTGGTCGCCCGGGTCAGGGTGAAGGCAACGAAGACGGCCAAAAGGAGTGCCGCAACTTCTTGCTGACCTCGCTGACGAAGGGCAAGAACCACATCAAGCCGTGGGCCGGTATCGGCGTCGGCGTGATGGAACGCGCCCTGCTCGACGCCGGCTTGACGCCGTCGGCCACCGCCAAGGAAACGCTGCGCGAAACGCTGAAGGATGCCGGTTCGCCCGAGCATGTGGGCGCGTACGCCATCGCCGTGGGTATCTCGAAGGACCCCGAAGCCAAGACCATCTTGGCCGAGAAGTTCGAGAAGACCTCGGAAGACGGTGCTCGTGGTCACGTGGCCGTGGCCATCGGCATGATCGAAGCGCGTGACTTGATCCCCACGATCCAAAAGGTCGTCAAGGAATCAAAGTACAAGCCGGACCTGCTCAAGCAGACGGCCGTAGCGCTCGGTCTGTTGGGTGACAAGGAGCTGGTGCCCGAGCTGGTGACGATGCTCGAACAAGCCAAGAGCTTGGCCTCGCAAGCGGCCATTGCCTCGGGCTTGGGCTTCATCGGTGACTCGCGCTCGATCGATCCCTTGGTGGCCATGCTCAAGCGTAAAGAAGGCTTGACGGACACCGCGCGCGGCTTCTCGGCCGTGGCGTTGGGTATCGTGGCCGACAAGGAACTGTTGCCCTGGAACGCGAAGCTGTCGGCGGATATGAACTACCGCGCTTCGGTTTCGACGCTCCAAGGCGAAGGCGGCACGGGTATCCTCGATATCCTCTGACCTGAACCATCCCTTGACTTAAACGGGGCCGCAGTCGCGGCCCAGCATCACTACGCTGCCCGCTCGGGGACTACCTCGGGCGGGCAGTTGCCTTTCACAGCCCTCGCTTTGACAGCCCTAGCCACGCCAAGATGAGGGCCACCACGGCCAAGGCTGCGCACGCCACTTGCGCCCGCTGCACGCTCTGCTCGCCGTCACCATCACGCGCAACGAGCTCGGTCACCTGCGCTTCAAGGGCTGGCAAGCGCTCTGCAGAGGTCGAGGGCGCGCTGGTCTTGAGCCTCTGCAACGCAGTCGCTGCGCCCTGACCATCGCTGAGTGCCACCGCGAGCTGCAACTCATACTCTGCCAGCAGTGCGTCGTTGGGATGCGCCACACCGGCTGTCAAGGCCAGTTGACGGGCGGTGTACAAGTCCCCCGCTGTCCACGCAGCGTACACACGCTGTTGCCAAGCCTCAGCCTGGGGATCGGCCTGAGGATGGGTCGAAGCCGCACACACCAAGACAGCACTCACAAGCCAGCTCAAGGCGCGACATCTCCGCGCGCCACCGCACGTGCCCGAGACAGCGAACGCGCACCCAAGGCCTCCAGCGGCGCGCAGTCATCGCTGAGCACGGATTCGAACGTAGCAGGCGGCGCAACCACGCAGTGCATCTCCGGTCTGGCGATGGCGCGCAACAAGGCATCAAAGCTCTCGTTGCCAGTCACCAAGTGCGCCGGATCCGGAACCTGCGCGTGCTTGCGTGCAATCAGCACCGCGTTGCGCGCAAAGGGTACACGCCACACATGCACCTCTGCT
>JBILXQ010000329.1:0-3767 GCA_044378375.1 Planctomycetota bacterium | reverse complement strand
GATGCCTTCGGAGGTTTTAAGGGGGGGGGGGTCTTCGGCAGATCCGAGGCGCAGGACTTTTCTGTCACCGTCTTCTGCCATTAAGACGAGAGAGCCAGCATAGGCCATCCGGACAACTACTGGGAAATTTTTGCACATCGCAACCACAAGTCATTTATGGAAATAGGGTTAGGACTCTAGATGGTCACCGGATTGGATTCTATGTCCAAAAACTGGCCGCCGTTCGCTTTGGGCCTTGAGGGGGTCGGACATCCCGTGTCCCACCCCCTCGCGAGACTACCGACTCATGCCCGCAGCGCGACCCTATACGAATGGTGACGGCGACTACCTAGCTCGGTGGAAGCGGCTGCTGCACCTCGATTTTCGGCTACGCAGCGGGACGCGGCCGAACGCCAAAGCTCTGGCGAGCGAGTGCGGGGTGTCGGTCAAAACCATCTACCGCGACATAGAGGCGCTGCGCACCGATCTGGATGCCCCTATCGCATGGGATTCGGAACGCGGTGGGTACTACTACAGCAAGTCAGGGTTCTTGATCCCCGCCGCGGCGCTCACAGAGCACGAGCTGCTGGCGATGATGGTCGCCGAGCAGGCGGTGTCCCAGTACGAGGGCACGCCGCTCTTCGACTACCTGCGCGCCGCCTTCGACAAGGTGCTGCGCCACATGCCGGGCGAAGCGATGCACCTACACCAACAGGTGGTGGGCTCGATTCGCTTTGGCGGCATGCCGCCGGCCACGCTGGATCCCGCCATTTGGTCAGCTCTGTGCGCCGCCGTCCAACATCGCGAGCGCGTCACCATCGAGTACCTCAAACCTGGCGAGAAGAAGCCCGGCAAGCGCTTGTTGGAGCCGGTGCAGCTCTTGGTGCGCGATCGCGAATGGTTCCTAGTGGCGTGGTCGAACGAGACCAAGAGCTACCCGATGTACTACCTGCCGCGCATCAAATCGGTCGAGCGCATGGCCGAGCGCTTTGAGCCGCGCAAGGACTTCTCGCCGCATACCTATTGGCAGGACGACTTCAACGCCATGGAACGGCGCGGTGCGAAGCGCGCCATAGTGCTGCGCTTCCAGCCCTCGCACGCGCACCTCGCGGACGAACGGCCATGGGCCACGAATCAGAAGCTCCGGCGGCACCGCGATGGCTCGATCACCATCCGTTTCATGACTTCGGCACTGTTTGAGGTGCGGAGGCAGGTGTTGCGCTTTGGCGGGGCAGTATCGGTGGTGTCGCCGCCGGAGTTGCGGGATGAGGTGGCGCAGGCGGCGGTGGATTTGCTGCGGCAGCACAGCGCGACGAAGAACGCACGCAAGTGATACTGGTCCTGCTGAGTGTGCAGGACTCGCGCTGGCCAGCGCCGAATAACGGGCTCAAAAGCCGCAATTGCGGGACAAGCATCCTGCTGGTGCCGTCTAGATACAAAGGCGCCTCGCCAGCCCGAGGCCTGGTTGTGGCCTCTAGTGTGTCCCAGTGGCCCTAGGACAGCTAAGGCCGTATCGTCGCGTTGCAGCCGCACATAAGTGCCGACCAGCGTTCTTGACCCCGCCAGAGGGGTTTGCCCCTCTGTTTTCGTGCACATTCAGCGGGGCCAGTATCGACTACTTCGCCGCTTGCTTCTGCTCCACCCGCCGCACATGCACCTGCACTTCCCAATACCTCTTCGCATCCGCCACCATCGGGCTATTCCACCCCATCGAGCGCGCCGGCCCACACACCTCCCACTCGGGGTGCGCAACCATCCACGCGTCCAACTGGTCCCGCGAAGCCTTCAGAGCACGCTCGCTCATCGCACCGCGCCGGCCGATGGAGATCACGCGGGCGGCGGGCACATCCACGATCTCGACCTCGCCGGCCGTGCCGGGGGTACCGATCGAGCGGGCGCCGTACAGGAAGGCCATCCATTGCGGGGCCTCTTCGCCCTTGGCGCCGGCGTAGGACATCTCGACCGGGGCGGTCATGGAGATGCTGTTGGATTGGATGTGGTTGAACAGCTTCCAGAAGGCGCTGTTCTGGCCGCGCTGGGAATCGCTCCGCATCGACGCGCGCGCCAAACGGTAGGTCGGATAGTCGAGAATCGCCACTTCGCCCACCGGCGTGGGTGCCGGCCAGTCTTCGGGAGTCGGCGATTCCATACGCGGCGCGAAAACCAGGTCGAGCGCCGTGCTTTCGAGGTCGCGCTTGAGGCGACGCAGGGCCTTGGCGGCATCGGTCTCGGCCTTGGCGCTAGCCAGCGCGTCCTTGAGGCGGGCTTGGATCAGCGATTGCTCACCGAGCACCCGCATGGCCTCGGCGGAAGCGGCTTCCAGGGCGGCCATGGCTTCCTTGGCGGGGGCCTGCTCCACGAGCTTGAGGGTGGAGGTCAGGGCCGCCTCGGCCGCTTTGCGGGACTCGGGACCGGGGTCCGTGGTCGGCAGAGTTTCGGCGGGCAGGAGAGCCAAAAGGACGCTTGCGAGGAGAGTCATGCGTATGCCTACGCAGCAACAGCGGACTTGGATGGGCTCAGCCGCGCCAACCTTGGACCGCGAGCGGCGGGATGCCACCGCTGTACCGGCGTGGGGCCTCGGCACGCGCCCGCTGCAGGGCTTCCGCTTCGCGCTTGAGGCACAGCAACCCCGCCCGCAGGCCGGCACGCCGAGCCGAATCGGTATCGGGCACACCGCGAAGGTCGAAGCCGAACCAACGCACCACCAGCGTGCCCTGCCACGCGCCGGCCTGATCGCTGACCTCAAAGTAGTGGTCGCGGCCCGACAACCACACGAAGTCATCCTGCGGGCCATCGTTCCAGGCGCGCACATCGCACACCAACCCACCGTTGCTGTCCACGCGGTTGAGTACGCGCAAATCACAGGTGTAGTGACTGAACGGCCAGGGCAAGTCCGCGCGGAACGCGGCCTTCAAGGCCACGAACGGCTGATCATTGGGGTCGACACCGCTGACAAGTGAACCTGACACCGGGTAGATGTACTCGTAGGTCGAGCCCGGGCGTTGGCGGTACGCAGGGTAGTCGTTCTCCGCGGCCTTGAGTGCCTCTAGGTCTGCGCGCACGAACACCACTGCTTGCTGCACAAGACGCCCATTATCGTAGACCAACGGCATACCGAAGGCGCAGCCATCGTCGGCACGATCGTCATCCGGTGTCCAAGACGCTTTACGCAGTGCCTTGTCGTCGAGCATCTCGCGCACCCAGGGCTCGAAGCGTGCCCAAAGCTCTGGTTGCGTGCTGCGCGTGCGCTCGAAGAGCGCAGTGCGTTGCTCGTCCTTGGTGCACTTGGCCCAAGCCGCAGCCAGATCGCCAAAGCAACGCACCTCGGCGGCTGCTGTCGTTGCGGGCGCTACATACGCCGCCAATTCACGCCATTCCCGTAGCAGATCCACCGCGGGGTACGGCCCCTCGCCGGAAAGGCGCAGCGTCTCGGGCAGGGCCTTGTTGGGATCAAAGGTCGCAGTCAACTCGCTCCATGTGACGATGCGCGTTGCGTTGCCTTCGAGCGACGCACCCGCCAGCACCACGGACAGCAGCAGCATGCTCACGGCTTGATCTCCTCTTGGGCAAAGGCACGCACGGCTTGCACCACGAACTGCGGTTGTTCTTCTTGCGGATAGTGCCCCGAGTTCGGCACCGACATCCAGCGCGCCTTGGGAATGCGCTCGCGAAACTCGCGTCCAAAGCGTTCGGGCTTGTAGGCCACATCCTTGTCGCCCCACAGCAAGAGCGTCGGTTGCTGCAGCTGCGACAACTCGGAGGAGCGCGTGCCGTTCTCATCGCGCGCC
>JBILXQ010000328.1:0-3777 GCA_044378375.1 Planctomycetota bacterium | reverse complement strand
GTGAATGGCGGCCAGCCGCTCGGGCACACCGTCCTTGGCCCCCACGCGGATCACGCCGGCTGTCAAGAGCTTCGGACCGCTGGGATGAACCACGACCGCACCGTAGCCCACGATGCGTGTGCCCGGGTCAATGCCCAAGACGATCAGCGGCTGCGCGCCCGGTGCGTGTGTGGTTGCGTTTGCCATCCCCTATGCGGCACTCTACGCCTCTCCCTCGCGCGAGAGAAGCCCACGTGAACCCTCTGCACACCTCTGTCCTGCTGCTGGCATCGGGCTCTTCCGCACGCATGCGCGCCGGTGGAGTGGAGGAGCGCAAGGTCTGGTTGGATCTCGAGGGAAAGTCGGTGTTGCGGCGTGCGCTCGAGGCCTTTGTGGCGGTGCCCGAAGTGATCGAGTGCGTGGTGGTCGTGCACCCCGACGATCAAGCGCGCGCCTTGGCCGTGGTGCAGGGCTCTCGCGTTCCCGTGCAGGTCGTGGTGGGCGGAGCGGAGCGCATGGACTCGGCGCGCGCGGGACTAGCCGCCTTACGCAGCAAGTCGCGTTTGGTCGCGATCCACGATGCGGCACGACCGCTGGTGCAGTCGCAGACGATTGAGGCTGTGATTCGAGCCGCAGCGGCGCACGGTGCGGCCATCGCCGCGCGGCGTGTGCACGACACGATCAAGCGCAGCCATGACGGACACAGCGAGCGCGAGACCTTGGACCGCGCGTTGCTGTGGGCGGCTCAAACACCGCAAGTCTTCGAGCGGGCGCGCTACACGGATCTGGCGCTACAAGCAGCGCAAGCAAACTGGACACCGACCGACGATGCCGCCCTCTGGGAACGCTGGGAAGGACCTGTGCAGCTTGTGGATGGCGGGGCGCACAACCTGAAGCTCACCACGCCGGAAGACCTGCTGGTAGCGCGTGCCATTTGCCGCGCACGAGCCATGCACGATGCATGAGACTTCGGGTAGTGTGATTGCCCTATGAGCATGCGCGTAGGACTCGGCTTTGATGTGCACCGCCTAGTGGAAGGACGGCCCTGCGTCTTGGGCGGCGTCGAGTTGGACTACGCACGTGGCCCCCTAGGCCATTCGGATGGCGATGCGGTGCTGCATGCAGTCACGGATGCGGTGCTGTCGGCGGCCGGCTTGGATGACTTGGGGACGTTGTACTCGGACAAGGATCCGCGCTGGAAAGGTGCCAATAGCGCCGACTTGCTACGCGATGCTCTCGAGCTTGTGACGCGCAAGGGCTACCGCGTGGTCAATGTGGATGTGGTGGTGGCCACCGAAGGTCCACGCATCGCACCGCATCGAGCTCGCATGCGCGAGCGCATGAGCACGCTGTTGGGCGTCGAGCCCGATGCCGTCAATGTCAAAGGCAAGACGCTTGAGGGGCTAGGGTCCTTTGCGCACGGCGCGGCAGTCATGGTGCAGGCTGTCGCGTTGCTGGAACGCGCCCCGCGCTCCTAACTGGATTGACTGGCTTCGTCCGGACTCGCACGCCACTGACCGCCGATGGCGCGCAGCAAGCTGACAGTCCGCTGTAGGAGAGCGGTCTCGGTGCGGGCCAACTCTTGATCGACCGTCAACAGCGCTCGTTGTGCTGCGAGCACTTCAAAGTAGTCGACCAAGCCATTCTGCTGGCGATCGCGCGCAAGCACCAACGCACGCTCTTGGATCGTGCGCTGTGCTTGCAGTGCTTCCAAGCGCTGGCGTTCACGACGAAGCTCGACGATGGCAGCTTCCGTTTCGCTCCACGCGCGTAGCACCGTGGCGCGCCAATCCTCAGCGGCGGCTTCCGCGCGCGCGAGTTGCGCATCGCGTGCGGCCTCTAGGCGTTGGCCGTTGAATAAAGGTGCTAGAAACGAGCCGCCTAAGTTGAGGGTACGGCTCGAAGCATCGACCAGAGAGCCTAGGTCATCCGTCTGCGTACCGAGCGCAGCACCGATGCTGAGACGCGGCTTGGTTTCGGCCTCTGCCAAGCCCAGCAAGGCGGTTTGACGCAACAACTCGCGTTGTGCCAAACGCACATCCGAGCGATTCTCCAGCGCATCCAGCGGAGTGCCAAGCGCCAGATCCACCGGTACGACACCGCGTTCCTGTGCTCCAGCAGTCCAGCGCTCCACTTGCGCTACATCGCACGCAGCCAGACCAGCGAGACGATGCCGCGCGGCTTCTACGCGTCCTTGCAGGTTGGGCACAAGCGCCAAAGAGGCAGCAACTTCGGCTTCTAGGCGAGCGACATCGAGCTCTGTCGAGAAGCCACCGGCAAGGCGCGAACGTTCGAGTTCGAGTGATTCGCGCAGCAAACTCAAACTGCGCTCCAACACCAGCAGCTCCCCTTGCGCGCCACGCAACTCGGCGCGTTCGCGTGCAAGCTCCGCAATCAAGGCATCGGCCGCTACGCGTCGTAACTCAACACTGACCGCAAGCGCCTCGTCCGCGACTTGCACTTGACTCTCGAGGCGGCCCCACAAGTCCGCTTCCCAAGTCAGTTCGACACCGGCGCCGTACAGTTGGTTGGTGCCGCCAGAGAAAGCACCACCAGGACGATTCTCGCTGCCGCGCTGCAGTGCCGCATCTGCATAGAGATTGGCTTGCAATTCCTGCTGGCCAGCAATCGCACGACGCTCTTGCTGCGCCACCAAGACGCGCGCACGTGCTGCGCCGATGCTCGGCGAGTTCGCCAACGCTTGCTCGACCAAAGCATTGAGAGCATCGTCTTGGAACTCGGTCCACCACGCCGCGCTGGGGGCAACTGGTGCGCCCAACAAGTCCTCACGCCACGCGGTGGTGGCTTGAGGTTGCTGTACCACGGGCGCCGGAGGCTGCGTACGACAACTGCTGAGCGACAGCGTCCCCAACGCCAGCAACGCACCAACAGCAGACACTCTCATTGCGCGCCACCTGCATCGATGAACACATCCATCTGCATGCCGGTGCGCACCGGCAAGGCTGCGGGATCAAATGAGTAGAGCACCTGCAGCACACGCGTATCCACGCGCTCGGTGCTCTCACCCGTCAGTGAGCGCTTCGGCAACACATACGGTTCACTGCGCACGAAGCTCAGATCGACCGAAAGCTCACGATTTCCGCGCACATACGCGCGTGCTGCGGATCCATCCTTGAAGCGCCATGCATCACTTTCATCGATGTCGACACGCACATGAAGCTTCGACACATCACCCAACAGAATCAGGGGACGCGCCACCACTCCTGAGGGTGCGTACTCGCCAGGTCGTACTTCCAACTGCAGCACAACTCCATCGATGGGTGCACGCACGATCATGCGCTCAAGATCGGTGCGCGCAGCTGCTACCTGTGCTTCAGCGGCGGCCAACTTGGCACGCACCAACGCAACATCCGGTTCCCATGCGCCCAAGGCTTGGGTGTCACGCGCGGCTTCGGCTTCGATCACACGCGCACGCGCGGTCAACACAGCACTCTTGCGGCGGTCCAGCTCCTGCTGCGCGATGGCGCGCTTGTCCTGCACAGACTCTGCCAAGGCCAGCTGCGTCTGGGCATCGGCCAAGAGTGCTTGCGCTACATCCACAGCGGCACGCGAAGGTGGCAGGCTCTCTGGGCGCGGCAGTGCTTCCAAGCGCTGCATCTCGGCCCGTACCGCAGCAACTTCAGCCTCGGCGACGGCTAAGGCTGCGCGTTCCTTGCGATCATCGACCACGAACAATGTGTCGCCGCGACGCACAGCGCTGCCGACCTCGACATTCACCGTGGTGACGACGCCTCCCACTTGAGCGCCGATGGCAATGTTACGGCTGCGCGCTTCGAC
>JBILXQ010000327.1:0-3794 GCA_044378375.1 Planctomycetota bacterium | reverse complement strand
TGGTTTCCCGCAGGACCTCGTCGAACTGATGGCACGCGAGCGTGGCCTGTCGGTCGACTTAACTGGCTGGGATAAGGCTCAGAAAGCGCACCAAGAGGCCAGCAAGGCCGAAGGCAAGTTCAAGCAGGTGCTCTCTGCCGAAGCACTCGCTTCGGTCAAGCCGACGACCTCGACCTACCACGCAGATGGCCTGGCCGCCTACGAGACTGCCACAACGGTGGTGCTTGTCGAGCGCTCGGGCGACGAGTGGGCCATGGTGCTCGAACACTCTCCGTTCTACGCCGAAGGTGGCGGCCAGTGCGGCGATGGTGGAGTCATTGCAGCGAAGGACGGCTCGTTCCGCTTCGAGGTACGCGATACGCGTCGCACCGGCTCGGTGATCGTGCACCTCGGCACTTGCCGCACCGGCAAGGCGACGGTGGGAGCGTCCGTGGTGGCCAGCGTGGATGCCAAGCAACGCGATCTCACGCGCAAGAATCACACGGCCACGCACCTGTTGCACAAAGCACTCAAGGAAGTGCTAGGCCAGCATGTGGCACAACAGGGCAGCTATGTGGGCCCGGATCGTTTGCGCTTCGACTTCTCGCACACCAAAGGCGTGACGCCCGAAGAGATCGAGCGCATTGAAACCATTGTGAACGAGCGCATTGGAGCCAACGCGACCGTCACCACCACGGTGGAAGATCTAGACGCAGCCAAGGCTCGAGGCGTGACCGCCATGTTCGGCGAGAAATACGACGCCAAGGTGCGCGTACTCGACGTGGGCGGCTGGTCGATGGAGCTGTGTGGTGGCACGCACGTGCGCGCGGCCGGCGACATCGGACCGTTCTTGGTGCGCGAGGAGCGCGCCGTCCAAGCGGGGGTGCGCCGCATCGAAGCCCTGACCGGACCGGCCGCTGTGGCAGAGATGCAGCGCCAACGTCGCGTGCTGCGCGAGGCTGCGTTGTCTTTGAAGAGCTCGCCGGACGATATCGGTGCGCGCATCGCCCAAGTGCTCGCATCCGCCAAGGAAGCGGAAAAGAAGGCTTCCGCTGCTGCCAAGGGAGATCTGGGCAAGTACTGGAACGACCTCCAAGCGGCTCTTGTGGACCTCAGTGGTGCCAAGGTGGCGGTCGTGGACCTGCCGCAAGCCAATGGCGAGGTTGTGAGAGAGCTGGCCGACAAGGCAAAGGCAGCTTGCCCCCAACTTTTGCTCGCGCTCTTTGGCCGCGAGGAGGGCCGCGTGCCCTTTGTCGTCGTCTGCCAGGGCGTTGCGGGCAAGAACGCCGGCCAAATCGCCAAGACCCTGGGCCCGCATCTGGGCGGTGGAGGCGGTGGGCGACCGGATGTCGCCCAAGGCCAAGGCCAGAAGCCGGAAGGCGTCAGCGCGGCCGTACAAACGGTGCGCGTAGCCTTTGGTTTAGGGTAACGCGTTGACGCACCCGTAACCCCGCGCTACCTTATTTGGCCCTTTTCCGACCGAACGACTGAGACTCAGCTATGCCGAACCCGAAACGACGCCACTCGAAGCACCGCAAGGGCATCCGCCGCTCGCACCACGCTCTCACCGCGACGCCCGCCAACCACTGCCCGCGCTGCGGAGCTGCTACCAAGCCCCACCGCGTGTGCGACAACTGCGGTCATTACGGCTTCGACAAGGGCGGCAACAAGGGTTCCGCCGTGTTGGAGAAGGAAGCTTTCTGAGATCTAGGAGGCGTTGATGGCTCTATCCCTCATCGCCCTAGATGTCCCCGGTGGCGACCACGCGCCGGAGAGCACACTCAAGGGTGCTCTCCAAGCGGTGGATCCCTCCGGTCGTTGGAAAATGGATCCAGCGCGGATCCTCTTGGTGGGAGACGAGCCCACCATTCGTGCTTGGCTAGCTGCCAACGGCGGCGATCCCGGTTTCCGCGTGTTGCACGCGTCGCAAGCCATCGACATGCACGAGTCGCCCGCCACAGCGCTGCGCGCCAAGCCGGACTCGTCCATCGTGAAGATGATGGGTGCTGTCAAAGCGGGCCACGCGGGTGCGGCCGTCTCCATGGGCAACACTGGTGCGGTTGTAGGGGCCGCGACGCTCGTGCTCGGCACGCTGCCCGGCTGCTTGCGCCCCGGCATTGCGGTGACCATGAATTTCGGTGGCTCGCCCCTCACGCTGCTCGACATGGGTGCCTTGTCGCAACCCAAGCCTGAGAATCTTGTGCAGCACGGAATCATGGGCGCTGCATTCGCCAAATGCGCTCTCGGCATCGAAACCCCGCGCGTAGGCCTGCTCAACATCGGAGAAGAAGCAAGCAAGGGTACGGACTTGCTCAAGGCTGCGCACCCCTTGCTAGCTGCAGCCAAGGTGCAGTTTGTGGGCAATGTGGAAGGCAACGAAGTCTTCCGCAACAAGTGTGACGTGCTGGTCACTGACGGCTTCACAGGCAACGTGCTGCTGAAGTTCTGCGAGGATTTTGCGGCGCAAATGCTGCACTTGGTTGTGGGCGAGTGCGCCAAAGCAGGCGTGGCTATCCCGCGCGAGGTACTCGGACGCGTGCAGAAGCGCATTGACTACTCGGAGTACGGTGGTGCGCTGTTGCTGGGCGTGGGAGGCATCGTCTTCAAGGGACATGGCCGCTCTGACCATCACGCCGTCTCCAATGCACTGCATGCCGCTCAGCGCGCTCTCGATGCGCGCATCAATGAGCACATCGTGACGGCGCTCGCTGAAGTCCAAACTAGCGCCACGAACTAAGCCTTGCGCGAACTTGTTGCATCGCGCGGCAGCGGATTGCAAAGTGTCCTTTCGCGCCATCCCTCCCGGGGCGCGTTTTCAGCATGAGCCAACGCTACAGGGTCGGCATCGCAGGCACGGGTTCGTCCATGCCCTCGCGCATCGTCGACAACAACTGGTTCGCCGCACAAGGCGTAGACACCTCCGACGAATGGATCGTGCAACGCACGGGCATCAAGTCCCGGCGCTTTGCCGCAGAAGGGGAGGCCACCTCGACCTTCTGCATCGAGGCCGCGCGCAAAGCCCTCGAGGCCGCCAAGCTTGAGGCCACCGAGCTGGACCTGATCTTGGTCGCCACGGTCAGCCCGGACCACATGCTGCCCGCCTGTGCCCTGCTGGTGCAGCAGGCCATCGGCGCCACCAAGGCAGCCGCCTACGATTTGAACGCCGCCTGTTCAGGCTTTTTGACAGCGCTCACCACCGGCGAAGCCTTCATCGCCGCCGGAACGGCACGCAACGTGCTCGTGATCGGCGCCGAGACATTGTCGCGTTTCCTTGACATCCAAGACCGCGGCAGCTGCATCCTGTTTGGCGACGGCGCCGGCGCCGCCGTGTTGCGTCGTTTTGACGACTGCCAGCAAGGCGAGATCTTGCGCCGCACCCTCGGGGCTGATGGCTCGGGCTACGGCCTGATCCACATGAAGGGCGGCGGTGCAGCCAACCCGCCCACGCACGCCTCCATTGATCGCGGCGATCACTACATCCGCGTGCAAGGCCGCGAGGTTTTCAAGTTCGCCGTGTCGACCATGGGCGAGCTAATTGCGGAGATGACCGAAGGCCACTCGTACGACGAGATCGGCCTCGTGGTGCCGCACCAAGTCAACCTGCGCATCATTGATGCCTGCCTTGAGCGCATGGGCTGGAACAGCGACAAGGTGATGATCAATATTGATAAGTATGGCAACACCTCTGCCGCCAGCGTGCCGGTCGCACTTGACGAGGGTGTGCGCGCCGGACGCGTAGAGAAGGGCAAGCTGGTCGTGCTCGTGGCCTTCGGCGCCGGCCTTACATGGGGCGGCGCTCTTATCCGCTGGTAAGG